>JBAUKK010000224.1:0-6912 GCA_049577645.1 Candidatus Deferrimicrobiaceae bacterium | reverse complement strand
CCTTGGGGATGTCGCCCGTGAGCGGGGCGTTGATGCCGATCTTGATCGTCTCTGCCTGTACCCAACCGGAAGGGATGAACGTCAAAAACCCTGCAAGGACACAAACGCCAACCATTGACCGTGTTCGCATCGCTCCTTCCCCCTTTTATCCCGTTGCGTCCCGTTGACTCCTTATCCTGCGAATGCCTCGTCCAATGAGCGCCCCCTGCTCCCTTATCAAAAGGCCGGAACCATCGATTCCGGCCTTCACAGTCCATGGTGTTCCGGGCACAAGGAAGAGCAGGCTCCAAGATAGGGAGCGGGGGGAGATCCTGTCAAGGCGAAAAACGGTTGATGAAAAACGATATCTACCGGACCGCGGGCAGCCCCTCCTCGACCCACCGTTTGATCCCTCCCTCCAGATGGTAGGTGCTGCGAAACCCGAGCTCCCGCATGATTCCCAGGGCGCGGGCGCTCCGGTTCCCCGTCCGGCAGTAGACGAGGTAGGTCTTCGTCTTTTCGAGTCCCGCCATCTCCTCCCGGAACCCGGGGTAACGAAAATCGACAAGCACGGCGCTTTCGAGGTGCCCCTGGGCGAACTCGCCCGGCGTGCGGACATCCAGAACCACGAAATCCCTATTTCCGTCGTTCTCCCGGATCAGCGCCTGTGCCTCCTCCGGCCCCACGTTCCGGTCTGCGCCGCCCCCGCCTTGGCCGGTGCCGATCATTACCACAAAGAACACCAAAACGAGCAGGGGCAGAAGGAAAGTGGATTTCAGAATACCCCCTGCCCACACCATAATCGCCCCTCCTCCGGATCGGTTTTCCTTTCTCGATAAGATTCCGAAGATTACGTTGCGGATTCTCTCATCGCATAACGCCGATAAGCTCACACCCCCGGGGCGGACCGGTGCTCCAGAAAAAAAACCCCGGCGGGGTTTCCCGCCGGGGCCTTTCCTCGTTCGGGGTTCTCACCCCGAAATTGTTCTGGGGGTTACCCGGCCTTGACCACGTTTGTAGCCTGGGGTCCCTTGGGACCCTGCGTGATCTCGAACTCGACCCGGTCCCCTTCCTGGAGAGATTTGAAGCCCTCCGCCCGGATGGCGCTGAAGTGTACGAATACATCCGGCCCTTCCTCCTGGCTGATGAATCCGAACCCCTTCGCGTCGTTGAACCACTTCACACTTCCTGTTGCCACATCTACCTCCAAAAAAATGAATTATTGCTCAATCCGGGCGGTGGAGCCCAAACAGCGCAATTACGGGGCATAACCTAAGCCCCTGTATTACTATGCGCCCATTAGGTGCAATTCTCAAGGGAAAGATACGTGCCGTTCCCGGCCCATACCATCCTCTCCGGAACCGAGGGAGGCAAATTTAATTTGAATCTCGTACCATAACAAGGAAATCGTAATATAATATGCGGCAACGTTTTCTTCGTTCTCCGCTGGTGCATTGATGAAGGTCCTGCTTCTCTATCCGGAATTTCCCGATACATTTTGGAGCTTCCGCCACGCCCTGCCTTTCCTGGGAAAGCGTTCCGCCTACCCTCCTCTGGGGCTTCTCACGATTTCCGCGCTGCTGCCGCCGCACTGGGAACGGAAACTGGTCGACCTGAACATCGAAAAACTGCGCGACAAGGATCTGGCCTGGGCCGACGTCGCATTTTTAAGCGCCATGCTGGTCCAGGCTCCCTTTCTTTCGGATCTGATCGTCCGTTGCCGATCGGTGGGCTTACGAACGGTTGTGGGGGGACCGATAACGAGTGGAGAGCATTCCGCCTACCGGGATGCGGACCACGTCGTCCAGGGCGAAGCCGAGGGAGTGATCGAAGAACTGGTCCGCGACCTGGAGGGGGGCCAAGGGAAGCGTTGGTACAAGGCACCCCACTGGACGGACGTGACACGGCTCCCTCCTCCCGAGTTTGCCCTCGCGAAGATGCGGCGGTACAGCGCCATGCCGGTCCAATATTCGCGCGGCTGCCCCTTTTCCTGCGAGTTCTGCGACATCATCGAGCTGTTCGGACGGACACAACGCACCAAAACGGCGGAGCAGGTCCTCGTGGAATTCGAGCAGCTGTACTCATCCGGCTGGCGGGGCTCCGTGTTCATCGTCGATGACAATTTCGCAGGAAACAAAAAGGCCATCAAGGCGCTGCTTCCCCGGCTGGCCGACTGGATGGTCCGCCGTCGAAACCCCTTTTCCCTGTTCACACAGGCCTCGATCAACATGGCAAACGACGAGGAACTCCTCTCCCTGATGCGGGCGGCCCGCTTCGTCAAGATATTCGTCGGCATCGAAACCCCGGTCAAGGAGTGCCACCTTGCGGCGGGCAAGCACCAGAATGCCAATTCCGATCTGCTCGCAAGCGTGCACCGCATCCAGGAGCACGGCATGGAAGTCATGGGCGGCTTCATCCTGGGATTCGATCAGGACCCCCCGGAAATCTTCGAGACGATGATCGCCTTCATCCAGGAGGCAGCCATCCCCGTTTCCATGGTGGGGCTTCTTACGGCCTTGCCCAACACGCAGCTGTGGCGCCGCCTTTCCGAAGAGGGCCGGATCCTGCGGCAGAGCATCGGCGACAACACGGCAGCCCTACTGAACTTCATCCCGCGGATGGACCCGGATACCCTCCTGGCAGGATATCGGGACGTGATGGCATCCCTCTATAACCCGCCAGAGTACTTCGAGCGCTCCCGGGCATTACTCTCCCGGCTTGGCCCCTCGCCGAAAATTCGCCTGGAATCATCGGACTACTTTGCCCTGTTCCGCTCGTTTATCCGGCAGGGTATCTTCGCGCGATACCGGAAAACCTATTGGATGTTCCTCGGAAGCACGTTATTCCGCAGCCGGAGGCATCTGGGGAAGGCGGTTACATTAGCCATCATGGGGCATCACTTCTTTACGCTGACCAAACGCCTGGGATCCGATCTTCAGGAAGGAGGTTTCCCCTTCCTGGACGGCGAGGGATGGAATTCCAAGGCTAACGGGATTAGAACCGGTCGCCGCCGAGTCCAGTGGAACCGGCGGGAAGGGGGGGCAGGCAATGGGACATCAGGCACGACAGCTCCTGGACGATGCGCGCAAGGCCATCGCATCCACCGAAGAGCGGATTCGCCGCCACCCCTACCTGGAGGCCCTGGAGGCGGGGGGGATGGAGAAGAAAAAGCTGGCGCTGTTCGCGAGCCAGCAGTGTCACATCATCGAGAGCGACCTCCGCAGCGTGGCGCTGATCGTGTCCCGGGCAGAGTCACAGGGCGCGCGGGACTTTCTCACCGGAATGCTGCAAGGGGAGCGCACGGCTCTCACGGCATTGGGGGCCTTCGGGAAAGCGTTGGGCCTGTCGCCGGAAAAGCTGCATGCGGCGGAGCCGCTCCCCGGCGCGTTCGCCTACACCGCGTACGTGAACTGGCTCGCCACTTACGGGACGGCCGCGGAATTCGTGGGGGCCTTCCTGGTAAACCTTGCGGCCTGGGGCGAGAACTGCGGACGGATCAGCCGGGCGCTCCAGGCGGGCTACGGTCTCTCCGGGCAGGACGTCGCCTTCTTCGATCTGTTTGCCAGCGCACCGCCCGGATTCGAGGAGCAGGGTCTGGCGGTGGTGGAGGATGGACTGGCACAAGGGGCGGATCCCGTGCGCATCCGGCGTGCGGCCCGCTTACTGCAAGGGTTCGAGCTGCTGTACTGGGACACGATGTGGGAGGCCGCCAAAGGCTAAACCCGCGGCCGGGACCGCCAGACGAGCCACGATGCACGGCCCCGAGCCTCTCCAGCAGGACCCCGTGTTCCTTCGACACCTGCTTGGTGAAACCGGCAAAAAGCCGGTCCGATCGGGGACGCCGGATCACCGGCCGAGATCGATTTGCGCCAGGACGGGAAGGTGATCCGAGGCGAAGCGCGCCGCCGCGGTTCGATGCGCCTCGACCCGCAGGAGCCGCTCCCGCGGGCGTACCCAGACCCGGTCCAGCCTCAGCAGCGCACGGTGAGCGGGATAACTCCTGGGAGCGGGGGTTGGTCCCAGGACGTCTCGAAGGGGACGCAGGCTTACGGCAATGGGCCGCCACTCGTTGAAATCCCCCAGTACCACGGTAACGACCCCGTCATCCTCCGCAGCCAGAGACGCCACGCGGCGGGCCTGCATTCGGCGCTCCACGAACCGAAGTCCGAAATGGGTGACCAGCACCCGGATGGGAAGATCTCCCGCCAGCAGGGAAGCGGCGATCACCCCGCGCGGCTCGGCGCCCGGCGCGCTGATGTCGTGAAGTTCAACGTGCCGGATCCGGCCCCGGGTCAGGAGCGCGTTGCCGTAGTCCGCGTCCGTCCTGCGGAGTGTGATCCCGTGGTGGACGGCATATCCGGCCTCCTCCGCCAACCCGAGGAGCGCCTGCCCCGCTCCGTTCTGGAGATTGCCGTCCACTTCCTGGAGGCCGACGACGGAGGCATTAAGCTCCTCGATGACCCGGAAACACCGTCCCGCGTCCTGTCTTCCGTCCCGGCCGATGCATCGCCGCACATTGTAGGTCGCAACCCGCACCTCCACTTCGGGCTCAGCCTCCTTCCTTGCCCGTTCCCCCTTTCTCCCGATGACGGATCCACCGGTTCGCCAGAATGCCGACCCCCGCGAGGAACGCGGCGAGGACTCCGACCCAGGCGATCGTGCCGGGATTGGGCGCGCGCAGAGCTCCGACCATCCCGTCGGCGAAGAAGGAAAGCGCCAGGGCCCCCGGGGCCATGCCCAGCAGCGTGCCAAGCCACAAGTCGCGAAAGCGTATGTGCGACGCACCGGCCACCAGGTTGATCACCGCAAACGGGGCGACGGGAACGATCCGCAATGCGATCACCGTGAGCAGGCCCCGCCGCGACAGCCTCTTGCTCAACCGGTTGATCCGTTTCCCCGCAAGGCGGCGGACGGCATCCCGCCCCAGGGCGTTCCCGATCCAGAAGTTCACCATGGCGCCCAGCACCCCTCCGGCAAGGGAATAGAGAAATCCCTGCCAGGGCCCGAAAATCAGGGCCGACGCGACGATCAGCAGCGTAACCGGGACGGCGAGAAGGCTGCCTGCGACGAAGCCCGCCATGGCGATCGGAAAACTCCATGGGCTGCCTGCGACATCACCGGCGAACGCTTCGATTCGCCCGACGGCCAGCAGATCCCCCAGGGGAGTCCACCTCCATGCTATGGCAAGGGCGAGAAGCCCCAGTAGCAAGGCGGCGACGCCGGCAAGACGTTTCCCGACGCTTCGTGGGGGCTCTTCCCCCAGGACCATGTCGAGCAGCGTGTCGGGGTCGACGGGTTTCTCCGGATCGACGATGGCCGAGTCCGGCACCATCTGATCGATCTCCTCCGGCACGGTTCCGTCCAGAGGACGAAGCGCACGTTCCCCGTCCCGAAAACCTTCGATGGCAGGCAAAAGGCCACCTGTCCCCTCGATGGCCTCCTGGACCTCCTTTTCTTCCCTCCCGGAGTGCTCGGCCAGGAGACGGAAGAGACAGGCCCGGACGGCGCGTTCCGCGTCCGCATCGCCGGCGGCGTCGATCAGCAGATCGCATTCGGAATCGAGCCCCATCGAGCGGTTGCTTATGTTGGACGATCCGACACGAAGAAGACGGTCGTCGGCGATCATGAGCTTGGCGTGCACATTGACGCACTCGCCCTCGCCAAGCCCCGGGACGTGGGGGTAGAAGACCCCCAGCCGGTTGTGGACGTCGTTTGCCCGCAGCCTGTTCAGCAGCCGGGATCGAAGCACCTCCATGGTGTACTTTTCCAGCCAGCCCGTCTTGCTCTTCGGCTGGACGATGACGATTTCGGGTCCCTCCTCCTCCTGCAGACGCGAAGCAAGCGCATCTCCCACCGCAGCGCTGGTGAGATACTGGTTCTCGATATAGATGTATCGGCGCGCAGCCGCGATGGTGTCGCAATACAGGCGCTCGATTTCCCGCACCTCAGCCCGTCCGCGATGCGGCGACATGGTCCGCGCGATTCCCACATCGACATGCCGGAAATCCGGGTTCACGCCCTCCGGCCACGGGTCGGCGGCCGTATCGATCGCCCGGGGGGGCTTCCCCTCTTTCCCCGTGGCCGCGCGCCAACGCTCCCGGGCGAGTTCCCCCAATGCCCCGGCGGCGTCCCCGTCTACGACGAGCTGAACGTCATGAAACGGGGAATAGCGACGGCCGTCCGGGTCCAGGCGCCCGGGGTGATCCGCGGCGTGTTCCGTCGTATCCCAACGTCGCTTGGTCAGGTCGATGCCGCCGACAAAGGCGACCTTGTCGTCCACCACGACCACCTTCTGGTGGTGGGAAGCGCCCGGCGGATGCTCGTTGTCCATATGATAGCCCAGGCGTCGATGGATGCGCCATCGCGGGCTGTAGATCGGGGGCCACTCCCGGTCCAGCGCGAAGACCATGGAGAAGTCCCAGACCAGCACGTGGATCCGGAGTCCGCGTTGCCGCTTGAGCGTGTGGTGAAGGAACTCGACCAGGGCCGCAGGCCTGTCGTCTTCTCCGTCTCCCCGTACCAACCCGATTCTGCTGTCGATGTCCCATCCCAGGATCCAGACGGCACGGCGTGCCCTGCCGATGGCGTCGTGCACCGCCTTGAAGTAGGCCTCGCCGTCGACCAGAAGGGCGCAGCGGTTCGCCCTGGCTACACGCCAGCAGTTAACCCCCGGGGCAAGCAGCCTGTCCTTCCCCCTGTCCGGCGTTTGCGTGTCGCACTGCAACATTCCCGTCCTTCGATTCCGGTTTCGGTGGTGAATCGGCCCGTACAGTATACTTGACACGACCTCTCACACCGCCGGTGCGGACCGGCAGAAAGCGCCCAGGAGGAACCGCCACGTGTGGTCGAAGTCGGTTAAGCGGCAGGTGCTGAACGGGGTCACGAAGCACTGGGCACAGCCCGGGCACGCTCACGGGCAAGGCAAGACCAGGA
>JBAUKK010000223.1:0-16471 GCA_049577645.1 Candidatus Deferrimicrobiaceae bacterium | reverse complement strand
AGGGGGAGGATGGACATTCACATGGTCCGTGGATACCGGAATCCTGAAGAATGTTTTCAGCAGCGCATATTCTGGATGGTTCTATGCGCGTGCAAGCAGCCAGAGCACCGCTACGACCTACACGATGCTCAATGTGGCCTTTGTCGAATTAACCCCGACTGGTGGTTTCTACGACTACTACGGAGGCAGAGATCTGACACGGCAATGATGGGCCAAGCGTCCCAGGAAACAGGCTTCTTCCCGTTGACGGAGGGGAGCGATCTAAGTGCTGCCCCCTTCCTGTTTTGCTTTCCCGAGAGAAAGGGTTTTTCATTTGTCTGCCTAACGTCCGGCAATTCACTGCGGCAATACCGTTACCCATGGAAAAGTAAGGGTAGGAGGTGCGCCATGGAAAGCGGATTCAAGCATTTGGGCAGCGGTTTGGAGGCCATCTGTGCCGGCATGAAAGAGCGAGCGACACGTGCAGGCGTCGCGCTGCGGACCCTCCGGAATTGCTATTCCGAGGCCATCCGGCAGGCCAGGCTTGTGGATAACGATCGTCTCGTGCAAAAGCACTATCGTAAATTATTTGTGATGGGAGACCTTCCCTCTCCTGAATCCGAAACAGGAATGCCCCGGACCGGGAGTTCCGCGGATTGGCGGGAGCATCCTGTTACCAGTACGGTCCCGTTCGACTCGGAGGTGCATGGGCTGAATCTTCCGGCTTCGGAGAAATAGCGATCCAGGGGCGGTCGTTCTCTTCGGCAGGGATATGTGCCAAAGATGGATGAACGCCGTTTCTCCCCGCGCAATAGGAAGAGACGACGCGCGAGTCCTTACTTCTTCGCCTCGGTCAGGGCTTGGATGATCGTCCGGCAGAACGCGGGTAGATCTTCCGGCTTGCGCGACGTGACTAGGTTGCCGTCCCGGACGACTTCCCGGTCCTCGTACCGGGCCCCTGCGTTCACCAGGTCGTCCTTGATGGCGAAGAAGCCGGTCGCCTTCCTGCCCCGCAACGCGTCGGCCGAAGCCAGCATCCACCCGCCGTGGCAGATCGCCGCGACCACCTTCCCCCTTGCGAACGCGTCGCGGACCAGGTCCACCATGGCTTTGTGGCGGCGCATCCGATCGGGCGCGTAGCCGCCCGGTATGATCACCGCGTCGAAGTCGGCGGCGTTTACTTTCTCCGCAGTCGCGTCGGGAGTAACCGGGTACCCGTGCTTGGAGGTGTATCCGCTCGCCCCTCCCCCCACGACGGTCACCTTCGCCCCCGCCTCCCGAAAACGATACACGGGATACCACAACTCGAGATCCTCGTAGAGATCCTCCGCCAACACGGCAACGTGTTTCCCTTTCAGTTCCATCGTCTCCTCCCTCTCGCCGGGGGCCAAAAATTCCGGATCCCCCCCGGTTTATCTTGTTTGGAGAGAGTATCCGTAGGGCCGGTTTCACCCTTGCGGGCGGATCAAGGGGAATCCATCGGCGGATTGCCGTGTTCGGCGAGAAGGATTGACATAAACCCAAATAAACACATAATAATTGCCATAATAAATAACATAATAGTGAGAACTTCCAGGGAAATTAAAATGAACATTTCACGGAGAGGCAAATGCGGTTCGTACCTGTAACGGAACTAAAACAGCGTGCCACCCAAATCGTCTCGCAGATCCAGGCAAGCGGAGAGGAGATCGCGATAACGAAGAACGGAAAGCCGGTTGTGCTGATGCGCAACGTGGCCGCGAAGGACATCGTACTGATGGCCTCGATGGAGTCCCAACGGGGTCATAAAACCTTTCACCGACAGGGAGGTTGAATAATGCGAACAATCCATGATTCGGCCCAAGCCGCCAAAAAGGCGGGAGAGGTCGCCTCTGGCGTTGGGGGCGATAAATCAGGGAAAAACAACCTGGTTGTTAAATAGCGGGAGGCTGGGAGGATACAATCGTGTCCTCCTGGTTCTTGCGCTTGTCGTAATGGCCTTAAGAATCATTCGGGGGCTGCAAGACCTTACCTGCTGAAACGCCAATCCTGATCCATAGATAGTAGAAGGAGACATCAGACTTGAAGGCGAGCGGCAAGTCCATCCTCGGGAACTTGCGCCACATAGGGGCGAGCCTCCGCGGGAGCGGATTGGCGAAAATGTACGCCGGCGACGAGCCGCCGCTTCGCTCGGAACTGTTCAGCAGCGACCGGATGGACCTTCATGGCAGGACCCTTGCGGGTTTGCACAAGCTGGGTCCGAGAGGAATTCGGGACCGGCTTCTGACCCGGCTGGCGGAGAATGAACGCATCCTGACGGGAGCCTGCAACCTTTTGACGTCGGCGGTCAATGCGAACCGCCGGATCGCGCCGGCCGGGGAATGGCTCCTCGACAACTTCTATCTGATCGAAGAACAGATCCACACGGCCAAGAGGCACTTGCCGAAGGAGTACAGCAGGGAACTGCCTCGCCTGCTGGACGGACCGTCGGCCGGACTTCCGCGCGTGTACGACATCGCGCATGAAACGATCTCGCACGGCGATGGACGGGTGGACCCGGAAAGTCTCAGCAGTTTCGTGGCGTCCTACCAGAAGGTGACCGTCCTTACGCTGGGCGAATTGTGGGCCATCCCCATCATGCTGCGCCTGGCGCTGATCGAGAATCTCCGGCGTGTCGGCGCGCGGATTGTCGCCGGAAGCATCGACCGGGACCTCGCCGCCCGCTGGGCGGAACAGATGATGGAGGTCGCCGAAAAGGACCCGAAGAACCTGATATTGCTGACCGCGGACATGGCGCGGTCGAACCCCCCGATGGGGAGCTCGTTCGTCGCGGAATTCGCCCGCCGATTGCAGGGACAGAGCACCGCCCTGGCATTGCCGCTCACCTGGATCGAACAACGGCTTTCCGAGTCCGGCCTGACGATCGAGCAGCTGGTGCGGTCGGAGAACCAGCAAAAGGCCGCCGACCAGGTTTCCATCAGCAACAGCATCGGCAGCCTTCGGTTCCTGGGAGCGATGGACTGGCGCGAATTCGTCGAGACGATGAGCGCCGTTGACCAGGTCCTGCGCGAGGACCCGGGGAGATCCTACGGCCGGATGGATTTCACCACCCGCGACCGCTACCGCCACGTTGTTGAGAAGAGCGCGAAGAGGAGCCGTTTGCACGAAGCCGCTGTTGCGCGCAAGGCGATCCTGCTGGCCGGTGAGGCCGCGGCCGGGAACGGACCGGACGATCGCGCGGCACATGTCGGGTTCTACCTGATCGACAAGGGATTGCCGCAGTTGGAACGAGCGGCGGGGGTGCGCCTGCCCCTTCTCGAGATCCTTCGGCGGAGGACTGGTCGATTTTCCCTGCACCTCTATCTGGGCTCGATCCTGCTGTTGACCGTCATTTTTTCCGGGGCCTTGCTGGCGAAGGCGCATGACGGCGGGTTGCAGGATTGGTTGCTCGCCCTGTTCGGTGCCCTCTCCCTGCTGTGCGCCAGCCGGCTGGCGGTCGCTCTGGTGAACTGGCTTGTCACGTTGCTTGTGAAACCGCATCCGCTGCCGCGTATGGACTTCTCCGAAGGAATTCCGCCGGAATTGCGCACCCTGGTGGTGGTCCCGACGATGCTCACGAGCCCCCGCAACATCGAGGACCTGGTCGAGTCCCTGGAAGTCCGGTTCCTGGCAAATCGGGATGACAACCTGCACTTCGGCCTGCTGACGGATTTCCGGGATGCGAAAGAGGAAACGATCCCGGAGGACGGGGAGCTGTTGCGGTTGGCCAGGAAGGGCATCGAAGAGCTCAACGACAAGTACGGGAATGCAGAGAGCACCCCGTTCTATCTTTTTCACCGCCCGCGCCGATGGAATCCCCGGGAGCGGATCTGGATGGGCTACGAGCGCAAGCGAGGGAAGCTTGCGGAGTTGAACCTGCTTCTTCGCGGCGAGGTACCGGATCGCTTTTCCGTCGTCCTCGGCAGGACGGTGGACTTGTCGAACGTCAAATTCGTGATCCCCCTCGACACGGATACGCAACTGCCCCGCGACTCGGCGCGGCAGTTCGTTGGCGCCATGGCGCACCCGCTGAACCGTGCGCGGTACGACGAGCGGATGCAGCGCGTCTCCGGGGGGCACGGCATATTGCAGCCCCGCGTGGCCGACAGCCTGTCGGGCACGAACCGGTCGCGATATGCGCGATTGTTCGGGAGCGAACCGGGAATCGATCCGTACACGCGCGCCGTCTCCAATGTGTACCAGGACGTGTTCGACGAAGGCTCTTTCATCGGCAAGGGGATCTACGACGTCGATGCGTTCGAGCAGGCCCTCAAAGGACGGCTTCCCGAGAACCGGATCCTCAGCCACGATCTCCTGGAAGGGTGCTATGCGCGGGCGGGACTGTTGAGCGATGTACACCTGTACGAGGAATATCCGTCCAGCTATATCGCGGATGTAAACCGTCGTCACCGATGGATCCGTGGGGATTGGCAGATTGCCGGGTGGTTGCTGTCGCGCGTTCCCGGCCCAGGGGCCCGCCGGAGGAACCCGCTCTCGGGGCTGTCCCAATGGAAGATCTTCGACAATCTTCGGCGCAGCCTCGAAGCTTCCGCATTGACGCTCCTGTTGCTGCTGGGTTGGGACTCCTTATCTTCCGGCTGGTATTGGACCTTGTCGGTGATCGGGATCCTACTGATTCCCTCCTTGATGGCCTCTGCCCTGGAAATGTTCCGGAAGCCTGCCGAAGCACTGCTGCGTCAGCACCTTGCCGCCGAAGCGCGCTCCGCCGGACGGCGCTTCGCCCAGGCGGCGTTTATGCTCGCGTGCCTGCCGCACGAGGCGTTTTTCAGCCTGGATGCGGCCGTGCGCACGGCCGGGCGGATGCTGTTCACGCACAAGCGGCTTCTCGAGTGGCATCCCTCGGGGAACCCGGACCGCAGTCACGGCGAGGGCCTGGCGGCCTTTTGCCGATCGATGTGGATCGCCCCCGTGATCGCCGCTGCCGCGACGATCCACCTCGTGTCTTCCCGGCCGGCCGCGATGGCGGCGGCCGGGCCCATCCTGGCCCTGTGGTTTGCCTCCCCCGCCATCGCCTGGTGGATCAGCCGCCCGCTTGCTCCCCGCAGAGCAGTTCTTTCGGCGGACCAGATCCTCTTTCTCCGGAAACTTTCGCGGAGGACCTGGGCGTTCTTCGAAACCTTCGTCGGCCCGGAAGACCATTGGCTGCCACCGGACAACTACCAGGAATACCGCGCCGGCGTTGTCGCCCATCGCACGTCGCCGACCAACATGGGGATTGCGCTCCTCGCGAATTTGGCCGCCTACGACTTCGGATACCTTCCGTCGGGACATCTCGTCGAGCGCACGGAGAATGCGCTGCGCACGATGGACGCCCTGCCGCGACATCGAGGTCATTTCTACAATTGGTACGACACGCAATCCCTGGAACCGCTGCTGCCTCTCTACGTATCGACAGTGGACAGCGGAAACCTCGCGGGGCACCTGCTGACGTTGCGGCAGGGTCTGCTCGAACTTCCGGATCACGACATCCTCGGGAAGCGATGGTTGGAGGGCATACGCGACACCTTTCAGGTTCTCGTGGACGCCGCGGAGGGAACCCTGACCTCCCCGCTTGCGCAGTTCCAGGAGATTCTGGAGTCCTCGTTCGTTTCCCGTCCCACCACGCTCGCTGCGTCGAGACTTTGCCTCGAACAGCTCACGGCAGGCGCTGGCGAAATCGCCGGCAGCTTCAAGGATGTCGAAGACAGCGAGCCGAGCAGATGGGCGCGAGCCCTCGAGCGGCAATGCCGGGTCGCCCGTGATGAGGTGGCGTTTCTTGGCGATTTCACCGGTTTCGACGGGATCCCGACCCTGCGCGAGCTGGCAGGGCTCGAGGAGAAAAGCGAGTGGCCTCTTGAGCTCCGGCGGCTCATCCCGGAGGCGAACCGGGTCGCAAGGGAAAGGATCTTGACGGTCGACCGCCTTGCGCTGCAATGCGAAGAGCTTGCTCGTGTGGAGTACGACTTCCTCTACGACAAGGGGCGTCATCTCCTGGCGATCGGGTACAACGTCGGCGAGCGCCGGCAAGACTCGGGTTTCTACGACTTGCTGGCTTCGGAGGCGAGACTGTGCACTTTCGTGGCGATCGCGCAGGGACAACTGCCGCAGGAGTCCTGGTTCGCCCTGGGGCGCCTGCTCACCGCCACCGGGGGAGAACCGGTTCTCCTTTCGTGGAGTGGTTCGATGTTCGAGTACCTCATGCCGCTCCTGGTGATGCCGACGTACGAGAACACGCTGATCGATCGGACCTGCAAGGTGGCGGTTGGGCGGCAGATCGCGTACGGGAAGCAGCGCGGCGTACCGTGGGGCATGTCGGAATCCGGTTACAACATGGTCGACGTTCGTCTCAACTATCAGTACCGCGGTTTCGGAGTGCCCAGCCTTGGGCTCAAGCGCGGGCTGGCGTCGGATCTGGTCGTTGCGCCGTATGCGTCCGCTCTTGCGCTGATGGTGGCCCCCGAGGAGGCGTGCCGGAATCTGCAGCGGCTCGGGGACGAAGAGTCCATCGGGAAATACGGCTTTTATGAGGCCATCGACTACACCCCTTCACGACAACGACCCGGGCAATCGAGCGAGGTCGTCCGGTCCTTTATGGCCCATCACCAGGGCATGAGCCTCCTCTCCCTGGATTCCCTGCTCCTGGACCATCCGATGCAGAAGCGGTTCGAGTCGGATCCGCTGTTCCAGGCGACCACGCTCCTGCTCCAGGAACGGGTTCCAAAGGCCACGGCGTACTACTACACGCGTGCCCCCGAGGTCTCCGGCCTGCTCACGACTTACGGCGTTACCGAGATGCCGGTGCGCTCTTTCGGCACCCCCGACACTCCGGTACCGGAGGTTCAGCTGCTGTCGAACGGCAGATACCACGTGATGATCACGAATGCGGGCGGCGGGTACAGCCGCTGGAAGGACATCGCGGTGACGCGCTGGCGTGAAGACGGCACCTGCGACAACTGGGGCACGTTCTGCTACCTCCGCGATACGGCAAGCGGGGAGTTCTGGTCCACCGCGTACCAGCCGACACGCAAGCGGCCGGAGAAGTACGAGGCGATCTTCTCGGAGGCGCGGGTGGAGTTTCGCCGCCGCGACCATGAAATCGAGACGCACACGGAAATCGCCGTTTCGCCCGAGGACGATGCCGAGGTGCGCCGGGTCCGCATCGTCAACCGCTCCCGGACACGCAGGACGATTGAAATCACGAGCTACGCGGAAGTGGTTCTTGCATCGCCTGCCGCAGACGCGCTGCATCCGGCGTTCGGGAAACTCTTCGTCCAGACCGAGATCGTTCGCCGGCGGCAGGCGATCCTCTGCACCCGCCGGCCCCGCTCCCGCGACGAGCCGGTCCCGTGGATGTTTCACCTGATGTCCGTGCACGGGGCGGACGTCGGGGACGTTTCCTACGAGACCGACCGCATGCGGTTCATCGGCCGGGGAAACACCGTCGCCGATCCGCAGGCGATCAGCGGTTCCGCGGAGCTGTCGGACAGCCAGGGGTCCGTACTCGATCCGATCGTCGCGATCCGGCATCGGATCACGATCGACCCCGATGAGACGGCAACCGTCAATATCGTCTCCGGTGTCGGGGAAACCCGCGAGGTTTGCATGGATCTCATCGAGAAGCACCAGGACAGGCGTCTCGCGGACCGCGTCTTCGATATGGCGTGGACCCACAGCCAGGTGCTGCTGCAGCAGCTAAACGCCACGGAGGCCGACGCGCAACTGTACGGTCACCTTGCCAGCTCCGTCATCTACGCCAATCCATTGCTGCGTGCCGACGCGAGCCTTCTCGGCAAGAACCGCCGTGGGCAATCCGGCCTGTGGGGCTACTCCATTTCCGGCGATTTCCCGATCGTGCTGCTGCAGATCGGAGACCCGTCCAACATCGATCTCGTGCGCCAACTCGTGCAGGCCCACGCGTACTGGCGGTTGAAAGGGCTGACGGTGGACCTGGTGATCTGGAACGAAGATCACGCCGGGTACCGGCAGCTGCTCCAGGAGCAGATCCAGGGACTGATCGCCGCGGGTCTGGAAGCCAAGTTCACGGATCGGCCGGGCGGCATATTCCTGCGGCTCGGTGAGCAGATATCGAGCGAGGACCGGATTCTGTTCCAAACGGTCTCTCGTGTCATCCTCACCGGCAGGGGGGGAACGCTGTGGGACCAGATCCACCGTCGCCGGGTTGCGGAAGTGCCCGTTCCGAGCATTCACCCGGCCCGAAACCGCCGCGAGGAAACCCCGGCGGAGGGCGGGATCCCTCCGCGCGACCTGATCTTCTTCAATGGGCTGGGAGGATTCACGCCGGATGGGCGTGAATACGTGATTTCGACCGCGCACGGGCAGAAAACTCCGGCGCCGTGGGTGAATGTGCTGGCAAACCCGAACTTCGGAAGCGTCATCTCGGAAAGCGGGCAGGCCTGTACCTGGAGCGAGAATGCACACGAGTTCCGCCTCACTCCCTGGAACAACGACCCTGTGAGCGATTCGAGCGGGGAAGCTTTTTACCTCCGTGACGAGGAGAGCGGACACTACTGGTCCCCCACACCGCTGCCCCGTCCCGGCCGGCAGCCGTACGTCAGCAGGCACGGATTCGGCTACAGCGTCTTCGAGCATGCGGAGGGCGGCATCCGCTCGGAGCTGTGGGTTTACGTGGCCCTGGACGCGCCGGTCAAGTTCTCGGTGTTGAAAGTGCGGAACGAGTCCGGACGATCGCGCAAACTCTCCGCCACGGGATATGCGGAATGGGTGCTGGGAGATCTGCGGACGAAATCGGCGATGCACGTGGTCACCCAGGTCGAACCCGGCACCGGAGCGCTCCTTGCGCGGAACTCCTACAACACGGAGTTCCCCGACCGGGTTGCGTTCTTCGACGTGGATGATCCGACTCGGACCGTAAGCGGGGACCGGGTGGAATTCCTCGGACGCAACGGCTCGCTTCGGAGCCCGGCCGCCATGACCCGTGCGCGGCTTACGGGCAAGGCGGGGGCCTCCCTGGATCCCTGCGCCGCGATACAGGTGCCGTTCGAGCTGGCCGACGGGCAAGAGCGCGAGATCATCTTCCGGCTCGGTGCGGGAAAAAACGCGGACGACGCCAGGAGCCTGGTGAATCGCTTCCGCGGATCCACGGCGGCGCGTGGAGTGCTGGAATCGGTCTGGCAGTACTGGAATCGGACTCTCGGTGCCGTGCAGGTGGTCACCCCCGACCCGGCCGTCAACGTCCTGGCCAACGGTTGGCTCCTTTACCAGGCTCTGGCGTGCCGTGTCTGGGCCCGGAGCGGATACTACCAGTCAGGGGGCGCCTTCGGGTTCCGGGACCAGTTGCAGGACGCCATGGCGCTGGTGCACTCCGAGCCGCACCTTCTGCGCGAGCATCTTCTTAGATGCGCGGCCCGTCAGTTCCGGGAAGGAGACGTCCAGCACTGGTGGCATCCCCCCTCGGGCCGAGGCGTGCGAACGAAATGTTCCGATGATTTCCTCTGGTTGCCCCTGGCGACGTGCCGTTACGTTCTCAACACGGGGGATACCGGGGTGTTGGACGAACCCGTCCACTTCATCGAAGGGCGCCCTGTGGATGTGGAGGAGGATTCCTACTACGATCTTCCCGCCCGGTCGGAAGAAGCGGCCAGCCTGTACGAACATTGCAAGCGAGCCATTCTGAGAGGCCTCGGGACCGGCGAGCACGGCCTGCCGCTCATCGGGTCCGGCGACTGGAACGACGGGATGAATCTTGTGGGAGAGCACGGCAAAGGGGAAAGCGTCTGGCTGGGGTTCTTCCTTTATGAAGTGCTCATGCAGTTCACCGAGGTTGCACGCAAGGCCGGCGACTTGACCTTCGTCGAACGTTGCCGGATGGAGGCGGACCAAGTGCGCCGGAATATCGAGCAGAACGGCTGGGACGGCGAGTGGTACCGCCGCGCGTACTTCGACGACGGCTCGCCCCTCGGGTCGGCGAGCAACGCCGAATGCCGGATCGATTCGATCGCGCAAAGCTGGTCGGTTCTCTCCGGGGCCGGCAAGACCGGGCGATCCCGCATGGCGATGGATGCGGTGGATCAGCGCCTCGTTCGCCGGGACCATGGGTTGATCCAGCTTCTGGACCCGCCGTTCGACAAATCGGCTCTGAATCCCGGCTATATTAAAGGATACGTTCCGGGCGTGAGGGAAAACGGCGGTCAGTACACGCATGGAGCGATCTGGGTGGCGATGGCGTTCGCCGCATTGGGGGACAGCGGTCGCGCGTGGGAGCTGTTGGGGATGATCAACCCGGTGACCCACTCCAAGTCTCCGGAGGGGATGGCGATCTACAAAGTGGAACCGTACGTGGTCGCGGCCGACGTCTATGCGCTTCCGCCGCACGCCGGGCGCGGAGGATGGACCTGGTACACGGGCTCGGCCGGTTGGATGTACCGGCTGATCGTGGAATCCCTCCTGGGTCTGACGCTGGATGTGGACAAGCTTCGTTTTGCTCCGTGCCTCCCCGCGGACTGGAAAGGGGTCAAAATGTACTACCGGTATCGCGAGACGGTCTATGAAATCGACGTCCGGCAACAACCCGAGGGGGAAGGCCGAACGATCGTGACCGTTGACGGGATGGAACAGCAGGACGAGGCGATTCCCCTTGTTGACGACCGCCGGAACCATTCGGTCGAGATCGTATCCATCCGGCCACCCGTTCGTTTATAACCATCCCATACTATCGGTGACCTGCCCCCCTGAAGGGGGAATCCGGTTGAGAGGAAGGTAAGGCACGGGTCGAGCCTTCCGGGGGGTACGGGCTTCCGGGAGAACGGTTGTTCGCACGACGCGCCGGCTCAGGGTAATGATGTGGCCCGCGATCCTCCTCCGATGGTACAACAAAGGACGAAGGAAGGCTGCCGGAATCGGGAAACGGAGGAGGCCTAAGGCACATGGGGTTGTTCGAGATCGCGGCCGTCCTGATCGTCCTCACGGCGCTCTTCAGCTACGTCAATTACCGTACCATCGGGCTCCCCACCACCATCGGCGTGATGGTCATCTCCATGCTGGTTTCGCTCGGGATCGCCGGGATGGGGATGTTCGGACTGGGGGCGGTCCAGAGACAGTCGGCCGAGATCCTGGGGGGGATCGACTTCAACAAAGCGCTTCTCCACGGGATGCTATCCTTCCTGCTGTTCGCCGGGGCCCTGCACATCAAGCTGGATGAGCTATCGGGCCAGAAATGGGTGGTCGCGCTGCTGGCGACGGCGGGCGTGATGGCCTCGACGTTCCTCGTCGGGGGGTTCTCCTGGCTGCTCCTCAAGGTCCTGGGCATACCGATCCCCTTCATCCACTGCCTCCTCTTCGGCGCCCTCATCTCACCCACCGATCCGGTGGCTGTCCTCGGGATCCTGAAAACCGTCGGGATCCCGAAAAGCCTGGAAACAAAGATCGCTGGCGAGTCCCTGTTCAACGACGGGATCGGCGTCGTCGTTTTCGTGATCCTCCTCGAACTGTCCGGGGGAGGGGTCGACGTCACGGTCCGGAAAGCCTTTTCCCTGTTTCTCACGGAAACGGTGGGCGGCGCTGCGCTTGGTCTGCTCTTCGGTTTTCTGGCGTACCGGATGCTCAAGGGGGTCAACAACTACCAGGTCGAGGTGATCATCACGCTGGCTCTCGTCATGGGGGGATACACGTTGGCAGACAGGATGCATACGTCGGGCCCGATCGCGATCGTCGTGGCGGGGCTTCTCATCGGGAACCGGGGGCGGGCCTTCGCGATGTCCGACCTGACCCGCGAGCACCTCGACGCGTTCTGGGAACTGGTCGACGGGATCCTTACCGCCGTGTTGTTCCTGCTCATCGGGCTGGAGATCCAGGTGATCCCGTTCAACCGGGCGTACGTCATCGCCGGGATCGCGGGGATCGGGGTCACCCTGCTGGCCCGGTGGATCAGCGTCGGGCTGACGGTGGGCGCGCTGCGACCGTTCCGGCGCTTCAGCCCCGGAACGGTCCGGATCCTGACCTGGGGAGGGCTGCGCGGGGGCATTTCGGTGGCGCTGGCGCTTTCCCTGCCCGCCGGCCCGCAGCGGGACGTCATCCTGGTCATGACCTACATCACGGTGGTGTTCTCGATCATCGTCCAGGGGCTGTCGCTGGGAAGGATCGTGAAGCGGATCTACCCTAAGTGCTGCGTTTCATAATTACGCCTGCATTCGAGCGCCGCTGCATCCGCCCCGGCTGCGTTGCGCTCCTTGCGCCGTACTTAACAGTACGCATCAGTCGCACGCCTTGCCGGACCGGTGCATCGACGCTCTCGGTGCCGTGTCGAAAACAAATACGTCGCCGTAATTACGAAGCGCAGCATTTAGGGCGTATCCGGCAACCCCTCAAGGAGTGTCGGAAGTCGTGGGCCCGGCTTATCCGCTGACCTGTACCCCGTGATCGGTCCACCCCGATCTTGGTTTGAAAATATGCCGGACGTCCCTATCAGGCTTTGGAGAGGAAGCCGAACGGACCGCAAACCCCGTGCAAACAACAGCCGTTTATCGGGTGAAAAAGTGGTTTTTCGGATACGCTGTAGACGGGGGAAACCTTCTTGAGCAGTTGGAGAAGATCACGAGGGGCAGGTCAGTTGACGAAAGGGGGATGCGTCCGATGTCAGAACCGACCAAAGAAGAGTTGCTGGCCCGGATTGCCGAGCTTGAGAAGCAGTCCGGAGCGAAGAAAAGCGGAAAGCTGGAGTTCAAAGTCGGTGAGAAGGGGGGCGTGAGCATCTACGGATTGGGGCGGTTTCCCGTGACCCTGTATTACGAGCAGTGGATCCGCCTACTCGACGTCGCAGGGGACCTGCGGGCTTTCCTGGAAGGGAACAAGAGCCGGCTGAAGCGCAAGGATCCCTCATGAACAGCGCGCGCCTGTTTTCCCCCCTTCGCCTGAGGGAACGGGTATTCAAGAACCGGATCTTCGTCTCCCCGATGTGCCAGTATTCCGCCGTCGATGGAATGCCGACGGATTGGCATCTGGTGCACCTGGGGAGTCGGGCGGTCGGAGGCGCCGCCCTGGTGATGACGGAAGCCACTGCGGTTTCCCCGGAAGGACGGATCACACCCTTCGATACGGGGATCTGGTCCCGGGAACAGGCTACGGCATTCCGGAAAATCGCCGGATTCATCCACCTGCATGGAGCGGTAGCCGGTATCCAGATCGCGCACGCCGGCAGGAAAGCCTCGACCGATGTTCCCTGGCGGGGAGGAAAGCCGCTGGAAACAGGGAACGGGGGATGGCAACCGATCGCTCCCAGCCCGGTACCCTTCGCGGAAGGATACGCCGTCCCCCGGGAAATGACGGAGGCGGATCTGGAACGGGTTCGCAAAGCGTTTGCCGCCGCCGCCCGTCACGGACGGGAGGCAGGCTTCGAGGTCATCGAGGTGCACATGGCGCATGGGTACCTCCTGCATGAATTCCTGTCCCCCTTGACCAACAGGAGGACGGATGCCTTCGGCGGAAGCCTGGAGAACCGTCTCCGCTTCCCCGTTTCGGTGGCCCACGCCGTGCGCGAGGAGTGGCCGGAAAGTCTGCCGGTGCTGGTTCGTGTCTCCGCCATGGACTGGGTCGAGGGAGGGTGGGATCTCCCACAGACCATCGCGCTGGCGCGGGAACTGAATAAGATCGGCATCGACATGGTCGACTGTTCCAGCGGCGGAGCCGTTCCCGACGCAAAGATTCCCGCGGTTCCCGGATTCCAGACGCCCTTCGCTGCCGCCGTCCGTCGAGAAGCGGGTATCGCGACAGGCGCCGTCGGCTTGATCACCGAACCCGCGCAGGCCGAGCAGATCGTTTCGACAGGGCTGGCGGATGCCATCATGATCGGAAGGGAATTCCTGCGGAATCCTTACTGGCCTCTCCATGCCGCCCGCAGCCTCGGGGTGGACATCCCCTGCCCTTCCCAGTACGAACGGGCGAAGCCCTTGTGATCGTTATCCCCGCATCCCCCCGCCTTTCCAGCGTTTTCAGCCGGTTAAGCCCTCCGTCAAGTGGACAGGAAGTGTCAGTTTGTGACAGGAAGTGACAGCAGAACGCAAACCCGGCGCAAACGGATTTACTCTCCGTTCCGTATTCCTCCCCCCTCGGAACCTATATCGATCTCCAGCGGATCGGGAAGGACATCGCTGTCGGTTTTGTTTCTGCGCCCAAATGTCTGCTCCGGTTGATCGTCGGCTTCCGAGGTCTGTGTTTTGATTTTCTCAAAGTTTTGGGATGCGGATGGTGCTACTGATCATCGCACTTCCGCTCGCGGCATAAAGGAGTGTAAACGGGTGAAATATCCATGGCCCTATCCGAAAGGATCCAAAGGGGAGGAGATGATCGATCCGGCCCTGCCAAAAGGCAATGCCAAGAATGAATACAATGATGATGCTGGTAGGGATGGGAGTCCCTTCGTAATATTTGACCTTTCCTGTTCCGACTGAAAGCGCCTCTGCGGTCACATTAAACCTTGCGAGCCGACTGATTCCGCAATTCACGAAATAGATTAGAATCAGAGCATCCCACATGCCTTGCAGTCCCAATGTAAACCCCAGGACAGCGGGCGCAACACCGAAGGTAACAATATCGGCCAGTGAATCGAGATCTGCCCCAAGAAGCGAATGCCGCTTCAGACGGCGAGCTACGAACCCATCGAGAACATCACAGACCAGCGCGAGAGGGAGAAGGATAAAGACAGTCCAGAGGTAAGGGGTACGGGAATTGGTAACATGGTTTAGACATAGAAAGATCGCCGCCATTCCGAAACCTGCATTTGCCAGGGTGATAATGTCCGCCAGGACAAATGACCTGAAAATAGATATCGACTTTTTGGATGGATCCTTCACACGCTAATTGGCTCCTTTCTGAGGACAGAACCTGGTCATCCAATTCAATCTGCTTTTGAGGCCCGTAAGGGCTCATTTTATCAAAAATGTGTCGACCGGCATTCCATTTTGATCCATTTTTTGGTCGAAAATAGGACCTCTGTGGTACCCTCTTATAGAAATGTCTGAAAGTTTTCACCAATAGCAGGATCACCACTCGTGGCGCTGAATGCAGACAATCAGAGCCTCTCAAGGGGCGAAGGAAGACGGCAGCTTGTCACGTTACTGACGAGGCCATTCGCCGCGATCGGCGGGGCGGCGATCCGCGGGATCAGCAATTTGGGCGCCTCGGCAGTTTTCCTCTTTCTGGCGATCCTGAAGATCGTACGACCCAAGCAGGGACCCAAGATCATTCAGCAGGTCTATTTCATCGGGGCAAAATCCTCGATGATCATCATGCTCGTCGGCCTGTCCACTGGCATGGTCATGGGCCTCCAATTCTACCGTGCCTTGGTTAAGGTCGGCGCGGAAGGGGCGATCGGCACCCTGGTGGCTCTCTCGCTGGTCAGGGAAATGGGGCCCATGCTCACCGCCATCATGATTGCGGCCAGGGCAGGCTCGGCGATCACCGCGGAGATCGGTAGCCAACGGATCTCCGAGCAGATTGACGCCCTTGACACCATGCGCATTGATCCGCTCAGGTACCTCATCAGTCCCCGAATCGCTGCTTCCATCATCAGCTTTCCCCTGCTCACCGCTTTGTTTGACCTCATCGGCATGATCGGCGGCTACATCTCCGCGGTATTGCTCATGGGTGCGAATGCCGGCACCTATCTCCATCGCGTTCAGGTCAGCATGGAAATGAAAGATGTCATGGAAGGGTTCATCAAGGCTATTGTTTTTGCGGTGATCGTCTCCACGGTATGCTGTTATCAGGGTTATTTCGCGCACATGCGCACAGATAGCCATGGCGCGAAAGCCGTCGGTCTCTCCACCACCTCGGCCGTCGTGCTCTCCTGTGTGCTCATTATGGTCGCAGACTATATTTTGACTTCCCTGATGATATAGAGAGCCCCATGGAACCTCCGTTGATTGAATTCAAGGACGTCACCAAGCGCTTCGGAATCCGAACAGTCCTTGAGCGCGTCAACCTGCAGATCTATGAGGGACAGGTCACGACGATCATCGGCCTCAGCGGTTCAGGCAAAAGTGTGCTCCTCAAACATATCATCGGGCTGCTCAAACCCGATGAGGGGACCATTCTTTTCAAGGGCCAACCCCTCACCACGATGAATAAGAACGAGAAGGCTGCCTCCCTCGCGCAGTTCAGTTACATGTTTCAAGACAACGCTCTCTTCGACTCCATGACCGTCTATGAAAATATCGCGCTTCCGCTCCGGGAAACGACAAACCTGAAAAAAGCGGAAATAGACCTCAGGGTTACGGCCAGAATTGACCAGTTGGAACTCGTCGATGCCGCCAACAAGTACCCTTCAGAACTCTCCGGGGGGATGCAGAAACGGGCGGCCCTTGCGCGGGCCCTGGTGACCGATCCAAAAATTGTCCTTTTTGACGAACCCACTTCCGGTCAGGATCCTGTCCGGAAAAACGCAATCCTGAGTATGATTGCCAAATATCAGAGAAAATATGGTTTTACTGCGATCCTGGTC
>JBAUKK010000222.1:0-4642 GCA_049577645.1 Candidatus Deferrimicrobiaceae bacterium | reverse complement strand
CAGGATGAAGAACAGCGCGGTATCGGGCATCCCGCCTACAGTATGGCTCTGCGCTCTTTTTCGCAACCGAGATTCCGGCGTGCCATGGCACGGTGCAGGAGAAGGGAGGGACAGTAAAGGCCTAGTGCAGCGTCTCGCAAATCCATGGACCATCGAGTCCGTCTCCGCGCACAGGGCGCTGCGGGGGGTTCCTCGGAGCGGCCTGTGGAGCGAGGAAGAAAATGCGTCGAGCGGAACCGGCAGTGAGCGGGCGTAAGGTCGCGAGCGTAGCGGAGAGGAAGCCCCCCGCGAGCCCGTGCGCGGAATGGCCGCCTGTCCCGGGCTATCCCGGCGGCGGATCGGTGCGTCAAGCCAATTACGAGACGCTGCACTAGCCGCGCCCCTTCGCCCTCCGGAGCGCCTGCGCGAGGTCCGCGACGAGGTCGTCGGGGTTCTCGATCCCGACGGAGAGGCGCACCAGCGAGGGCGTGAGCCCCACCGCGGCCTGCTCCTCGAGAGGGATGTCGGCGTGCGTCATCGTGGAGGGGTGTGTGATGAGGGACTCCACACCGCCGAGACTCTCGGCCAAAAGGACGGTTTTCAGGGCGTTGAGGAAGGGCGGGACCGCCGATTCCCTCGCCAGTTCGAAGGAGATGATCGCGCCGGGGCCGTCGGACTGGGAGAAATGCAGGTCGCGCCGGTGATGGCCGGGAAGTCCCGGGTAGAATACCTTCCGGACGAACGGGTGGTCCGCGAGAAATGCCGCGATGACTTCCGCACTCCGCTGGGCCCGGTCCATCCGGACGGCGAGCGTCTTGATTCCCCGCAGCAGCAGCCAGGAATCGAAGGGGGAAAGGACCGCCCCTACCGCCTTCTGGGCGAAGTGCATCTTTTCCCCGAGGTCCGGATCGACGGTTGCCGCCGCGCCCCCGATCAGGTCGTTGTGCCCGCCGAGGAACTTGGTTGCGCTGTGGACCACCATGTCGGCCCCGAGCGCCAGGGGACGCTGCAGTAGGGGTGACATGAAGGTGTTGTCTACGACGGAGAGGATTCCCCTGTCCCGGGCGATCCCGACGACTCCCCGGATGTCCGCGATCTTCATGAGAGGGTTGGTGGGCGTTTCGATAAAGACGGCCCGGGTCTTCCTTCCGATCCGTTTCCTGACCTGCCCGGGGTTTCCCATGTCTGCGTAGTCGAACCGCAGACCATAGTGCTTGAGGATCTGCTCGAACAGCCGGTAGGTCCCTCCGTACAGGTCATCGGAACAGAGGATATGGTCGCCCGACCGGAAGAGCGTCATCACCGCGGAGATGGCCGCCATCCCGGACGAGAAGGCGACCGCACGCGTTCCCCCCTCGAGGTCGGCGATCGCCTGTTCCGCCGCCTGCCGCGTCGGGTTTTCGGAGCGGGAGTAGTCGAAGCCGCGATGTCTGCCGAATTCCTCATACCGGTAGATGGCCGTCGTGTAGATGGGGGCGCTGACCGAGCCGAACGCCCGGTCGGCTCCGACTCCCGCCTGCGCCGCGAGCGTTTCGAGTGAACGTTTCCGCTTCCGTCCCACGGGTACCCCCCGGGTCAGATGAAGTACATGAGATTTCTTTGCCGGCGTTCCGCCGCTTCCTGCTCCTCCCGCGCAAGATCGGCGAGCGTCCACCGGTCGAGCGCGGACTCGATCGCCTCGGACGTCTCCCGGACGAGCCGGGAAACGGCGGGAGACAACCCCTCTCCGGGGGGTTTTCTCCCCCTTCCCTGCTGTGCTTTCACCGGGGAGACAGGCCCCTCGATGGCCTCGATGATCTCGGTGGAGCGCACCGTCTCCGGTCGGCGTACGAGGAAATAGCCGCCCCCGACGCCGCGTCGGCTCTGGACGATGCCGGCGTTTTTCAGTTCGAGCAGGATCAGCTCCAGGAATTTTTTCGGGATCCCGTTACGGTCCGCCAGTTCCTTGATCTGGAACGTGGTTCCTTCCGGGTGGCGTGCCGCGTAAATGAGCGCCTTCAAGGCGTATTCCGTTTTTTTCGACAGACGCATCTTCTCTTCGGTCCCTCATTCTATAAACCCTATTGTATGAATAGGGATTAGCCTCGTCAAGCCGATGCCGTATCCTTCCCCCCACGCGAATATCGACCGATCGACGTCGCGCCGCTTTGCACCATTGCCGCGACGCTGTTGCCGATGTAGAGCATGGCCGGGGATCGCACTTCGCTTTTCCTGACAACTACGGAAAGATCGGCGAGCCTGCCCCGGAGGACCCGTTGCGAGCGGCGGGTGCCGCTTTCCACGATGGCGAAGGGGGTATCCGGGGGAAACCCCGCGCGGACAAGTTCCCGTCCCAGCGGCAAAACCCTCGATACGCCCATGTAGATGGCGGTCGTGCCGTTCCGGGGGATGCGGCTCCAGTCGACGGCGCTTACTTCCTTTCCCGATGACTCATGCCCGGGCAGGAAGGTCACGCACGAGGAAAGGTCCCGGTGCGTGAGGGGCAGGTTCGCGGCGGCAGCGCACCCGATCGCGGCGGTGATCCCGGGGACGATCTCGAAGGGAATCTGCTCGGCAGCGAGGAATTCGGCCTCCTCGCCTCCCCGCCCGAAGATGAGCGGGTCGCCGGATTTCAGGCGAACCACGGATTTCCCTTCCCGCGCAAACCGGGCCATCGCCCCGTGGATAGCCTGCTGCTTCAGCCTCGACCCGTGGCCGGACGTTCTGCCGCGGCGGGAGTAGCAGACCCTTTTCGCTTTTCGCGGAGCGAGGGAGAGGATCTCTTCGGGGACGAGGTAGTCATGGATGACGACGTCCGCGCTGCGCAACAGGCCCAGGGCACGGACGGTCAGCAGATCCGGGTCCCCCGGGCCCGCCCCGACGATGTGGACTTTCCCGGGTTTGCCCCGAAGCGCACCGCGTCTTCGTCCCCGTTCCACCCGCACCGACAGTTCCTCCCCGTGATCTTCCAGAAATTCCCGGATCGCCCTTGCCGCCCCGGGGTTTTTCCCTCCCGTGGAAATCGCGACGGTGAACCCGTCCCCGTCGAAGACCGCCGGAAGGAGAAAAGAACAGTCGTCCGGGGAGTCCGCCACGTTCACGGGGATTCCGCGCCGCCTTGCGCCGAGGGAAACGGCACGGTTCACCCGGGTGTCGGATGTCGCCGCGAACGCGATTCCCATTCCTTTCAGGTGATCCTCCCGGAAAGGGGAGGTGATCGCCCGGATCGCCCCGCGTCGGGCCAGGCGGCGGACCTCCGCGGAAAATCCTTTTGCGACGACGGTGACGGAGGCTCCGCATGAAAGGAGAGACCGGATCTTGCGCCCCGCGACCGCGCCCGCTCCAACGACGAGCGCCTTCTCGCCGCCGATCCGGATAAATATCGGAAAATAGGAGATTTGTGATTTCATACTCATGTAGAAAAATATAATCTATCGAATTTGTAGATTATAGGGGTTCCCCAATGGTTGTCAAGGAGGAAATCGGGACCGTTGCCATTCCGGGGGAGGGGATACGGAGGGTTACGGGAAAGAGCCGTTACGGGTGTACCAGGGAGGCCGCTATCCGGTAGACCTCGGCCAGTGTGGATTGGGGAAGGGACGTATGCCAGTGCCCGGTCAGGCGGGCGATTCCCCAGAGCAGGTAGATCGTTCCCAGGCCGAGGAGAGGAATGAAGTACGGGGAGAGGGAGCGCTCTCCCTTCCGGGTGACCGTCAGGCAGTTCTCCACCGGGCAGGAGGTCACGCACGTCATGCACCCTGTGCACTCGGGGGTCCACACCGACGCCTTACGGTGGACGGTGATCTCCACGGGGCAGGCCCGGGTGCACGCCTTGCAATCGATGCAGGTCTCTCCGTCGCGGACGACCCGCTGGGGAGACATCCAGCTGACCAGGCCCAGGAGCGCCCCGTACGGGCACAGGTACCTGCACCAGAAGTGTTTGACGACGACCGAGAGCAGGACGAGGACCGCCAGGGTTACGCCTGCGGTTCGCGAGATGTCGGTGAAGAACAGGAGCATCTTGGCGTCGGCGGCGAAGTTGTAGGGGGTGTGCAGAAACTGCTCGATCGCCGCAACGTCCATCTTCCAGAGGATCGCCCAGGCGAAGAAGGCGAGCAGGAGGTACTTGAGGGAGGAAAGGCAGAGGTCGACCCCGCGGTTCACGAGCACGGGCCTTTTCTGTTTTTTCCAAAGGGTCCTTTTCCCCACCCACTCCAGCGCGCGGGAAATCCCCCCCACCGGGCAGACCCACGAGCAGAAGACCTTGCGAGCGAAAAACGAGGAAAGGATCGCCGCGATCAGGATGGTGAGGCCCGCCGGATGCACCGCGTCGTAGGACCCGGTGACCAGGAAGCGCTTGAGGCTTACCAGGGCGCTGATGGGCAGGAAGCCCTCCACCGCCGGGGGTCGATGTGCGGTGACCGGTCCTCCCGCGACGATCTGCCGGTAGAAAGAGGCAAACTCAATACCGATGAAAACGAAAAAGAGGAGATAGAGCCCCTGAACAAGCCGGCGCAGGTTGGGAAGATTACCATACGGGTTGCGCCACGGCACGGATCCCGACGCTTCCCGTCCGGGCGTCACGGAGGGTTCCGGTCTCCCGTTTTCCGTAGTATTGATCGAAACGGACACTCGTTTCATTTTTCCCCATCGTCGCCGTCTCTTCCTTGACCTATCTCAACCC
>JBAUKK010000221.1:0-13613 GCA_049577645.1 Candidatus Deferrimicrobiaceae bacterium | reverse complement strand
CACAAGAACCGCCGGCAGGTGGGAAGGCTCTTCGCCGAGAACCTCGGGGTGGAATATACCGAAGACCCGCAGGTGCTGACGAAGATCGCCCGGAGGGCCATCCGGGAAAAGTTCCTGAACGCGGATGCCGGCCTTTCGGGGGCCAACTTCGCCGCGGCGGCGTCGGGGAGCATCGTCCTGTTCACCAACGAGGGAAACGGCCGGATGGTGACGACGGTCCCGCCGTTGCACATCGCGGTCCTGTCCCTCGAGAAGATGATTCCTTCTCTTTCCGATCTGCCGACGTTCATCCGCCTGCTCCCGCGATCGGCGACGGGGCAGTCGATCACCAGTTACGTCTCGGTGATCACCGGGACGAGGAAGCCCGGGGAGGCGACGGGGGCGAAGGAGCCCCACATCGTCCTGCTCGACAACGGGCGGGCGGAGATCCTCTCCGGAGAATGCCGGGAGATCCTCAAGTGCATCCGCTGCGGCGCCTGCATGAATGTCTGCCCCGTCTACCGGACGGTGGGGGGACACTCGTACGGATGGACGTACCCGGGACCCATGGGGATCGTCCTCACGACGCTTTTGACCGGGATGGCCAATTCCCACCCCCTCGTGGACGCATCCACGCTTTGCGGGGCGTGCGTCGAGGTGTGCCCGGTCCGGATTCCCCTGGTGGACCTTTTCCTCAAGTTGCGGGAGCGCAGGGTGCGGGAAGGATTCTCCAAGCCGATGGAGAAACGGGGAATGCGCGTGTTCGGGAAGGCTGCGGCGTCCCCGTCGCTGTTCTCGGCAGGGCAGTTCCTGTCGCGCACCTTCTGGCCGTTGGTGCGGGCATTCGGCGGTAAGGACGTTGCGGGACGCCTTCCCCGCCCCGCGAAAGTTCCGTTCCACCGGCGGGTGCCATGACCTCCCCCGACCTTCTCCGCCGGTTCCTGGAAAACGCGGGAAATGCCGCCGCGGGAACGCATGCCGTTTCCGACGCCACGGACTTTTCCCGCGTCCTGTCCGAGATCGTGCCCGGTACCGATCCGGCCTTCTGTCCGGGGTTGACGGATAAGGAAAAGGAGGCGGCGGCGGCACTGCCATGTCGCGCGGCGGATTATGGAGGGGCAACGGCGACCGTGGAAGAGGTGTACGGGGCCATCGCCGAGACGGGAAGCCTGATCTGTGTAAGCTCCGGCGGGAGGGCGGTCCAGGCGGGACTGCTCCCCTCCCACCACGTGGCAATTGTTTCCCGCGAAAGGATTTTCGCCACGCTGGACGACTGCTTCGCCTCCTTCGCGGAAGGACCGCCGACGAACATTACCCTGGTCACGGGCCCCAGCCGGACGGCAGACATCGAGTTGACGCTCGCGATCGGGGTCCACGGCCCGGAGAAACTGGACATTATCGTATTCTAAAGCGAGCCCCGTTTCGAGGCCTGGAGGCGAAGAGAGTCCCGAACGTTCCCCCCTGCAAGCGGGAAAGACCATCAGGAACCAAAGCAGGCAATTTTTTCCTCCCCGGGTATTGCCCACGCCGAATGATGCTACACTATCATGCATACGGAACACCGAATTCGGGAAGAACTTAGCCATGGCGGGAGCCGTTTCCCGGAGGCTCCGGCCGAGGAGGTATCTATGAAAGAAGTGACATTCATCCGCCCAAACCTCGCCCAGGAATTCACGAAAGACATCCTCACATCCGAGACGTTGACCCGGTTTGCCGAGCTCGTTCGCACAAAGGTCGCAGACGGCCGGACCCTGGAAGAGGTCCGCCGGGACCGCGTGGAGGCCCGGCCGGCGAAGCAGGCCCGGCTGGATGCCGGCGAACCGCTCGACTTCCTTCCGGAGAACGAGGTGATCACTTTCCTCGACGGGACCACGATGACGGCCAAGGAGATCCGCGCGGCCGACTGGAAAGTCGACGGGCAGCCGCCGCAGTTCGATGGGCGGCGCGTCCAGCTCACCGGGCCGTGCTCGGAACCCGCCATGGCGATCGGCGCCATGAACACGGGGCAGCAGTGGATGGCGGACAGCGAGGACGCCGCAGCGCAGTCCACCGACAGCCCGCTACGGACCCAGCGCTCCCTCAAGCTTCTCTGCACCTGGACGCCCGAGGGCAAGCGCGCCATCGATGGAGCAGGCGGGAAGCGCCTAAAGCCCGAAAACGAGGTGGCGATAATGATCTACCGGCCCCGGGGCCTGCACCTCGACGACCGGCACCTCCTGGTGGACGGACAAGCCGTTTCCGGGGGCTTCGTGGACGCCTGGTTGTTCCTCCGGCATAACGCGAAGGCGCTATTGGACCGCGGCCTGCCGGTCGCCTTTTATCTTCCGAAGCTGGAGTGCGTGGAGGATGCCGACCTCTGGCACACCTTCCTGTACGAGGCGGAGAAGGCGCTGGATCTTGCGCCCGGGACGGTCAAGCTCTACCTCCTTGTGGAGATCATCAACGCCACCTATCAGCTCGAGGAGATGATGTACGCCTTCACCCGGCCGATCCGTGACGTACGGACCGGGAAGACCGTCCCCGTTTCACGCTTCATCGGGCCGAACGTCGGCCGCTGGGATTACATGGCCAGCATGTACCGGGCCACCCGGGCCGACCTCGCGGGCATACCGCCCGACACGAACCTCGTGACGATGGACGGGGCAAGATTTCTCGCGGTGTACGAACAGTACGTCTCGGACATGGCGCGCAGGCGCGCCGCCGTCCCCTGGGGCGGCATGTCGGCCAACATATTGCTCCGGGCCACCCTGCGCCCGGGGGACTTCGAAAAAATCGCGGGAAAGGAGGGTGCGCCGGCCCTGCTCAGCGCCCTTCAGGCAGCGGGGTATGTCGATCCCAAGGGGAGCGTAACCGGGAAGTTCCAGGCGGGGACGGACACCCTGCCCGGCCTGCCGGCGTCCTATGAGGCTCAACGAAAGCAGATCATCGGGATGCTGGAGGCCTTCGTTGCACGGACATACAACAACAAGGTCGCCCACGAGAAGGCGAGCGACGACAAAACCCGGGAATCGGGGTTGCGGCTGGCGAAAGACGGCGGCCGCCGTTGCTACTACGGCGCCTGGGTGGCGACGCCGGACATGGTCGCCGTCATCCAGCCGGTCTTTGAGAAGGCCGCCAAGGAGGGCCTCCTGGCTGCGCTGGACACCGCTCCGAAGCGGACCGACTGGTACAGCAAGGAGCTTGCAGCCGGGCTCCGGGCGTTCCCGGAAGGGTTGATGACCGAGGACGGCATCCGGGAGGACATCACGATCACACTCCAGTACATGGCCTCCTACCTCCAGGGAAGCGCCGCGGCGGCCGTGACGAGTCCGCAGCTCAAGCTGCAGCTGATGGAGGATCTGGCCACGGCGGAGATCCGCCGGGCCGCCCTTTGGAAGCGTCTGCACGCCGGGGGCGTTCTCCAGGGGGAGGGACCGTTGGCCGGAAAGCGACTGACCGAGGAGGTGTTCCTGCGGCTCCTGGACGACGAGGCAGGAAAGATCAAAAGCAAGTCGGCCGGTACGGCCAAGGAGATCTTGCGGTGGACGACTACCGCCAAAAAGCTCATCCCCTGGATCTCCGATCCGCTGAACGTCGTGCTGGATGAAGAGAGTCCGGAGGTGATTGCCGCCGCCCTCAAGGCGTACTTCGACACGTATGTCTCGACCGGAAAGCGGCTTAGCAGGGTGGCGGGAGTGGATCTCCGGTAGGTCCCCTGTTCCCGGCAGGTTCGCAGGACAGGGGCCGGGGGGGTATGCGGACGAACGGGAAGCACGGAGCGAACTGCGTTCGAGGGTGCGCTGCGCTTCCTATCGGACGATGACGATTCCCGCGAGAACCCCGCACGGTATGTCATCGGGTTTGGCATCGCTGCCGATGGGATAGATGTTCCACCCGGCCGAGGCGACCATCCGGTAGACGTCTATCCCGACGGCTTCCATCGATGGCCGGGAGCGAAGGGAAAACCGGCACTTCGTCCCTTTCAGGACCGCGCAATCTTCCTGCTGGCTGCAGAAGGTGTGCCGGCAGGAACCTGCGCCAAAACCGAACGCCAGATAGTGCCCGTCATAGAAGGCTGCCGATTCGATCCCGTTCACGATCTTGTAGACGTCCTGATAAGCGGCGACTCTCTCTTTGATCGTGGCCTTGTCCCGGACGACGACGGCGGAAGGAATCTCCTGGACAAAGAAAACGGCCCATTGGTACTTCTCGAGCAGGGCTCTCAGTTCCGCGGGTTTTACCGTATGGGGTGGGCAGTTTGCGCCGACTCCGTACCCGAAGCAGATCGGGATCTGGCACTTCATCGTCACCCGATCATCCACGGGGATTTCGTCGGTTCTGACGATTTTGGCCCGGGTTGCCCCCATTTCGATGGCCTTTTCCTGATACTTTTGCAGATCGGCTGCCAGACGGTCTTCCTCCACTTCGAGACCGATCTTCTTCAATTTCGTCTTCATGCCCACCTCCGCGCTGTCCTGCCGGACTCGTGATACACACTCGGAACGTATCTTTTTGAATGATACAGGGAAATCCGGGGCCTGAAGAAATAATTCCGTTTCCCCCCGGGCGGGAAGTTCTTTGCGCATCAAGCCGTGGGCTGGCGAACCGACTGGCTGCCTCGCATCCGTTCCGCGGAACCGCGCTTTGCCAAATGACCCGGATGGGATCACCCTCGCCCGATAAAGGGCATCTTGGTGGCCATGACGGTCAGGAATTGCACGTTCGCATGCAAGGGAAGACCGGCCATGTACACCACCGCTTCCGCCACATGCTCGACCTTCATGGTCGGCTCCGCGGAGATCGTCCCGTCGGCCTGCGGTACACCGTCTTTCATTCGTTTTGTCAAGTCGGTCTCCGCGTTGCCGATGTCGATCTGGCCACAGGCGATATCGTACTTGCGGCCGTCGAGCGAGGTGGATTTCGTGAGGCCGGTTATGGCGTGCTTGGTAGCCGTATAGGGGGCGGAGTTCGGCCGGGGGGCGTGGGCCGAGATGGAACCGTTGTTGATGATCCGGCCGCCCCTGGGCTTCTGGCTCTTCATGATCCGGAACGCTTCCTGCGTGCACAAAAACGCGCCGGTGAGATTGACATCCACCACGGTTTTCCACTGTTCGTACGACAGATCCTCCAGGAGGATCGGCGGAGAGCCCGTCCCCGCATTGTTGAACAGCAGGTCGAGCCGGCCGAATGTTTCCGTGGTTTTGGCGAAAAGGGCCCGAACGGAGGCGGGATCCGTCACATCGGCGGGGACGGCCAGCGCGCGCGCCCCGGCCGGGCCTGCCCGTTCGATCGTTGCCTGCAATTGCTCTTCCCGCCGCCCGGCCAGGGCAACGACGTAGCCCTCATGCAGAAGGGCAAGCGCCGTCTGCCTCCCTATTCCCGTTCCTGCGCCGGTTACGATTGCCACTTTTCCAATGTCGTTCACGAGGCAACTCCTTTTTTTGGAATAGTATAGTGCCATTCCGGTCGGATATTCCTGTTTTCCGGAGATGGCCGGGATGTCCCGAAAGCCGTTTTGTTCTTCGTGGTTCGCCGAATCGAATCCCCCGTGGCCGGCATCGGATAACCACGGGTTCATGGCCATACGGGTCAGGCCGGAAGGCGATCCTTGTCCCCGGAATTTTTACCCGGTTTTCGGGAGGAAGACATGAAGGATGTAAAGAAACGAAGACAGGACCAAATCGCGTCACTGCAAGAGTCGTGGAAGGAAAATCCGCGATGGAAGGACATCAGGCGACCCTACCAGGCCGAAGAGGTTGTCCGGCTCCGCGGCTCCCTCCGGATCCGCCATACGCTTGCCGAAATGGGTGCCAGCCGCTTTTGGGATCTGCTGCATTCGGAGCCCTACGTTCCCGCCCTCGGCGCCCTGACGGGCAATCAGGCGGTCCAGCAGGTGCAGGCCGGTCTCAAGGCGATCTATTTGAGTGGGTGGCAGGTGGCGGGCGACGCCAACTCCGCGGGTCACATGTACCCGGACCAGAGTCTCTATCCCGTGGACAGCGTCCCCAAAGTGATCTCCCGCATCAACAATGCCCTGACCCGCGCGGATCAGATCCAGCACATGAACGGCGGCGACGGGACCTACTGGTTTGCGCCGGTCGTCGCCGATGCGGAAGCAGGCTTCGGCGGTCCGTTGAACACGTACGAGCTCATCAAGGCGATGATCGAAGCAGGGGCCGCCGCCATCCATCTCGAGGACCAGCTCTCTTCGTTGAAGAAATGCGGGCACATGGGCGGCAAGGTCCTCGTGCCCTACGGCGTCTTCATCGAGAAACTCGTGTCGGCAAGGCTTGCCGCCGACGTGCTCGATGTGCCGACGGTGATCATCGCGCGGACCGACGCCCAGGGAGCCCGGCTGATCCGCAGCGACTACGAGGATATCGACAAGCCGTATCTTACGGGCGAGAGGACCGCCGAAGGGTATTTCCGCGTGCGGGGGGGCCTGGAGTTCGCCATTGCCCGGGCGTTGGAGTATGCCCCGTACGCGGATATGGTCTGGTGCGAGACCTCCACGCCGGACCTGGGAGAAGCGAGGGAGTTTGCCCAGGCGATTCGGGGAAAGCATCCGGGGAAAATGCTTGGGTACAATTGCTCGCCGTCCTTCAACTGGAAGCGAAACCTCGACGACGCCACGATCGCCGATTTCCAGAACAAACTGGGCGAGATGGGATACAAGTTCCAGTTCGTGACCCTGGCGGGTTTCCACTCGCTGAACGCAAGCATGTTCGATCTCGCGAGAGGCTACAAGGAAGAGGGGATGGCCGCCTATTGCAGGCTCCAGGAACGGGAGTTCGAGCTCGAGAGAGAACAAGGATATGCGGCGATCAAACATCAGAGCTTCGTCGGGGCGGGATATTTCGACGCCCTGCAAATGACGATCACCGGGGGGCGGGCGTCCACCGTCGCGCTCAGGGATTCGACGGAAGAAGAGCAGTTCGGGTGATCTGCGGGATTTCGGAGCGTCGAACGGCAGGCCGGGTTCGGCCCCACGAACTCAGTGACAACGAGGGATGACGTAGGGTCCTTCGGGAACCACGGCGACGTCCGGGTCTCCATGCGCCTTGACGCTGGCCATGACCGCCTCTTCGATCGAAGAGACAGGATCCACGAACACGTGCTTCAGATCTTCTTTCCCAAGTCCCGTGGTATGAAGCCGGATGGTCCCGACCCGCAGGGCCTTGACCAGCATCTCGGTCTGCCATTCGTCGATGTGCGCCTTGTCGCGACCCGTAAGGACGGACATGAACCGGTCCGGCCCCACCTCGCACAACAGGCGCTGGGCCGCGACGAATTCCCGGCTGCCCATCCCCTCCGAACACTCGCTGGCGATGATGACGGTTCCTCCCGGCTCGAGGATGTCCACAACCCCCACCATGCCCTTTACGGTCTGGTAGTACGTCCGGTCCAGGGGATATCCTGCACCCGTGGTGACGATCGTCTTGAAACGGCGGGGCATGGTCACTTCCGCATGCTTTCTCATGTATGCCACCGCATCCCGGTGGCTGGCCTCGACTTCGCCGAAATTGACGAATCCGATACGCCGTTTCTCGTCGATGACTACGTTCAAGGCGACGATTCCGCCGATCGTCCGTACGATTTCGATCTGCGCCTCGTGAAGGGGGTTGCCCTCGATGACGCAATTGGCGGATTTGGGATGCTCGAGGATATGCGCGGTGTGGAATTGCAGGATCGTGTCCTGGTAGGCCACGCCCGGCGCGACCAGTTTGCGGCCTCCGGAATAGCCGGCCATGAAGTGGGGTTCTACCAGGCCGGTGACGATTCTCAGGTCCGCCTCCACAAACCGCCGGTCGATCAGGATCGGAATGCCCCGGGAGGTTTTCCCAAGGTCCACATGGGCTTCCCTGTCCCGGGCGAAATGGTTCTCGGCGCGGATGGTGCGGAACACTTCGTCGGAGCCGACGATCTCGCGCAGTTCCTCCCCTTCGTTGGGGCGGTGCAGCCCTGTGGCGACCAGGATCAGGATGTTCTCTTTGGGAACGCCGGCTGCCGTGATCGTCTCGATGAGAGGAGGGAGCAGCAAGCCGTTGGGCACGGGCCGCGTGATGTCGCAGATCAGGATGCAGGCGGTTTTCCTGCCTCGAGCCATTTCCGCAAGGGGAGGAGATCCCACCGGCTTTCCCAGTGTCTGCTTCACTGCCTGGACCGGGTTATGGATGGGGGTCATCGGGTGTTTCCGGACCACCGTGACCCGGATACCATCCCGAAGGCGCAGGGGAATGCTGTTTCGTCCGTATAAAAGGTCGACGATCATGTTTCCTCTCCCCGTTCCCTTAGTGGTCCATATCATCATTACGGGAACGTATCCGCGCATGGCTCCCGGTGCCAATTGCTCGCGGGGGGCTTCCGCATCCGCTACGCTCGCGACCTCGCGCCCGCTCGCTGCGGTTGCGCTCGCCGGAACGGACCCCGCATTTGCGGGGATAGCCCTTTCTCGCTCCACACGCCGCTTCGCGGAACCCCCCGCTGTGCACTATGGCCAGGGGAGTCGCGCATCGGATCGTTCCCGTGTTTGTGAAAAAAAGCACTCAGGGGGTTCTACTCCTCGAGCTGCGTCAGCTTGCTTCCCAACCGGGAGACGTAGATGTGCGAGAACTCCGAGTCCCGGGTCGCGCCGTGCCAATGCTTCTCTCCCGGAGGAATGAGGATGATATCCCCTTTGGTCACCATCCTCTCTTCCTTCTCTGTGGCCACGATTCCCTCTCCGGCCGTGACGATCAGGATCTGTTCGCTGTCGTGGGCATGGAACTTGTTCCGCACGCCCTTCCCGAAGTTTATCATGTTCACGCTGAACTCTTTGCTGTCGGGCACCAGGAGCTGTCTCGTTACATCCGGCCCCGTGAAGATCGGGTTGGGAAAATCCTCCTTGGATACGTCGCTCATGGAAACGATTTTCATCTCTTCCTCCCGTGGTCGGCCATCGTCGACCGGTTCGCCCACTCCCTCCCCATGCAGGGACCACGTTTTTCTACAATATGGGAGGGCTGTGGTGCACGAAGATCCTCAAGGACACGTCGCCGGTATTCCTGATTCCATGATCCTCCCCCTCCGGCACGAAAATATAGTCGCCGGCCTCGATAGGTTCCCATTTTCCGTTGACATAGGTTTCCCCCTTCCCCGAGACCACGAGAATGGAGTCCACTTGCAAGTCGTGGCGATGGATGGGGGGGGCTTCGTTCGGGGCGATATCGATCATGCAGACGCTGACGGTTTCCGTATCCTTTCCCGTAATGCAAATAGCCATTTGCACATTGTCTAACCGGGGATGCGGAGCAAACTTCATGTCCTCGCTGCGGAACAATCTGGATTTCATGAGAAACCCCTCCTGCCCATGAGGCAAGGTTTTTTTGGCCACGCCCGGGGGACGCGGCGCTGCCACGGAAGGTTCCCGAACCAACTACATGTAAATTCCTTCAATAGGCCGGAGGCCCGATCCTTCCATTCCGACATGGCTGTTGTTCCCCGTTTTATGAATTTCCTATTCGAATTCCTTGATCGCGTCGATGGAGACTCCCATGGAGGCGTCCGTCTCCCGCTCGATGATGATGTCGATGACGTACGGCACGCCAGAGTCCACGGCCCTGCGGAGGGCGGCCCGGATCTCCTTCGGGTCGGTGACCCGCTCGCCGGTGGCCCCGCAGGCCTCGGCGAACTTCACGAAGTCGAAACCGCGCCCCTGGTTCTCCGGCTCGATGCGGCTCCTGGACGAATCCACCATGCCCACACCGGTCGCACGGTCGGCCACCGCCAATCGGGGAAGTTCCACACTTTCCCCCTCGACCATGCTGTCGTACCAGAGCTGGACTTCGTAATCCATTTCATAATTGTATTTCGATGCCTGACGGATAAGCCCGAGATACCCGTTGTTCAGGACGACGCACACGAAAGGCACCTTGTACATGACGGCGACGGGAAGCTCTTCCATGCAGAACTGAAACCCGTAATCCCCCACCACCTGGACCACGGTCTTGTCGGGGCGGGCGATCTTGGCCCCGATCGCAGCCGGCAGGTCCCATCCCAACGGGCCCGCGCCTCCGCAATCCAGGTAGTGCCTGGGCTTGGAAATCTTCTGCAGCTGGCCGGACCAGATCTGGTTCAACCCGATGCAGGTCACGAACACAGTCTCCTCGTCGAAAAACTCGTTAATTTCCTTGTATACCCTCTGGGGCTTGATGGGGATATCGTCGTAGTCGGTCTTTCGTTCCATCCTGGCGCGAAGCTCTGCAATTTCCCGGTTCGCGGGTGCCGCCTTGACGTTGCGCCGCTTGATCTCCCCCAAAAGGGCGGTCAAGGTCAGTTTGGCATCCGCACAGATCCCCAGGTCCGGCATGATGTTTTTCCCCAGTTGACCGGGGTCCACGTCCACGTGGATGAACTTCCTGTCTCCCTTGTAGACGTTGATGGCGCCCGTATGGCGGTCGTTGAACCGGGCGCCCACCGCCAGCACCAGGGAGGACTTAAGAAACGTCTGGTTTCCCGACTGGGTATTGCACTGGATCCCCACCTGACCGGCCATGAGAGGGTGGTCCCACGGGATTCCGCCTTTTCCCATGAACGAAGAGACAACCGGGATCTGCAGGATCTCGGCGATTTTCACGAATTCCTCGCAGGCATCGGCCATAATCACGCCTCCCCCCAGCAGCATGAGAGGCCTTTCCGCCGCAAGCAGCATATCCACCGCCTTGGAAACCTGCTTCGGGTCGGGAGGGGTGCGGAAGATGGGCAGCTGCGGATCCGTCTCGGGATCGTATTCGATTTCTCCCTTCTGGACGTCCAGGGGCAGGTCGATAAGAATTGGGCCGGGTCTTCCCTCCTTCATGACCTTGAACGCCTCCCGGAACACCCACGGCACCATGGCCGGCTCCTGCACGCAGTACGACTTCTTGGTGACCGGCTTCACGATCGAGGCGATGTCCACCGCCTGGAAGGCTTCCCGGCCCAGCTGCGCTTTTATGTTCTGGCCGGTAATCGCCAGAACCGGGATCGAATCCACCTGGGCGGTATAGAGCCCCGTCACGAAGTTGCTCGCCCCGGGGCCCGAGGTCGCCACGCATACCCCAACCGTGCCGATGGCGCGCGCGTACCCGTCGGCCATGTGGATCGCACCCTCCTCGTGGCGGCAAAGATAGTGACGGATCGTGCCCAGGTCCTTCAGGGAACGGTAAAACGGGAGGATCCCGGCGCCCGGGATGCCGAAAATGTGTTTTACCCCTTCGTTTTCCAGGATTTTGACGGCGGCGTTCATCGCGGTCATCCTAGGCATGATCCATCTCCTTCCTCCGGAATTTTGCCGAGGCGCTATATTGATCGTTCATCCCTAATGAATCGATTCCATCGTAAGACATTCGAACGGCCGCGCCAAACAGGGAAATGGCCCGTCCCGTTTCTCGCGGGACGGGATTAGGTACGGACGGCGATTCCGATGGCGATATCGGTGACGTTCGTGCCGGTCGGACCGGTGACGACGAGATCCGACAGCGCCTGGAAGAAGGGGTAGGCGTCGTTTCGGTCCAGGTGGCCCATGGGGGAGAGCCCGAGCCCCGCGGCGCGGGAGCAAGTCGTGCCGTCGGCGAACGCGCCCGCGCAGTCCGTGGGACCGTCGACGCCGTCCGTCCCGCACGACAGGACCGCCATCCCCGGCATTCCGTCCATCTCGACGGCCGCGGAGAGGACGAACTCCTGATTCCTGCCTCCTTTCCCTTTCCCGCGCACCGTGACCGTCGTCTCCCCTCCGGCGATCAGGACGACCGTCCGGGTCGGAGGAACCGACTCGTTCGCCCTTTGCAATTCCTCTACGAAAGCGCGGGCGCATTCGCGTGCCTCCCCCCGAAGAAATCCCGGAAGGATATGAACGGTGCCCAATTTCTCCTTCCTCGCGGTTTCGGCCGCCGCATCGATCGCGACCCGGTTTGTGCCGATGACGGCGAGGGAAACTCGCTCGAGGGCCGGGTCCCCCGGCTTCGGGGTTTCCGGAATCCTCCCCGATACCCCCGCCTCGATGTGTGCCCTTACGGCACCCGGGATCGCATCGTACAGCTTTCGTTCGACGAGGACCTTCCGCGCGTCGCCGTAGGTCGCCGGATCGGGGGAGAACGGGCCGGAGGCGATGACGGAAGGGTCGTCGCCGGGGACATCGGACAACATGAGCGCCCACACCCTGGCGGGATACGCGGCCTGCGCCAACCGGCCTCCCTTGACGCGGGAGAGATGTTTTCGGACCGTGTTGAACTCGGTAATGTCCGCTCCCGATCGCAGCAACAGCCGGAACACCGCCTCCTTGTCCGAAGAAGAGACTCCCTCGGGAGGAGCGGAAATCATCGCGGAGCCGCCGCCGGAGATCAGGGCGATCACCAGGTCGTTCTCTCCCGCCCGGGAAACCAGGTCCAGCATCGTCTGCGCGGCCTCCCGGCTTCCCTCGTCGGGGAGAGGGTGCCCCGTTTCGATGAGCCGCACGGCGTCAATGGCTCCTCCTTCCCCCTTCGGAACCGCGATCGCACCCGCGACGACCTTCCCCGCGAGCACCGAGGCCGCGGCTTGTGCCATGGGGCGGCCGGCTTTCCCGCCTCCCACGAGAAAAATCCGCTCGACGGAGGACCAGGAGGGGATCGAGCTCGCGCCGCCGCCGGACAGGGCGATCCCTTCCGAATCCCGCCGGAGGGCCACCCGGACCAGACGGGCGGGGTCCACGGAGGCAACCGCGTCCAGGAAGAGGTTCGTGAGGAGCGATCTGGCCCAAACCTTCATGCCGCACTCCCTTCCGATCGGGGCTCCCTGCGTGCCACCGGCGTACTCGACTCCGGGAGAATAAACCACTCGAACGATGCCTTCAATTCGGGGCCTCGCTGTCGTTGGCGGCTGGCCTCCCTTTCCGGGTGGATTGCAGATAATCGAGGGCTTCCCCCACGCCTCCTTTCGAAAAGGGGATGCCGGCGAGGGCGAGGCCCATTTCCACGCCGGAAAGGGTTCCGGCGAGCATGAGATCGTTGAAATCGCCAAGGTGGCCGATGCGGAACACCTTCCCCTTGACCTTTCCCAATCCGGTGCCCAGGGACATGTTGAAGTTCTCCCGGATCACTCCACGTAGATCGTCTGCATCATGTCCCTCCGGCATCAGGACCGCAGTAAGGGAGCTGCTGTATTCTTCGGGGTCGGCGCAAAGGATTTCGAGTCCCCATGCCCGCACGGCCCGTCGTGTCGCCTCGGCGAGACGGTCATGGCGGGAAAAGACGTTTTGCAGCCCCTCCTCTTCCAGCATTAGGAGGGATTCCCGCAAACCGTACAACAGATTCGTCGGGGGAGTGTAAGGGAAGAAGCCCGACTTGTTGGCCGCAAGGATCGGCTCCCACCCCCAGTAGGATTTCGGAAGCCTTGCCGATTTCGATGCCTGTCGGGCCTTTTCGCTTATGGCGTTCAGGCCGAGGCCAGGCGGCAGCATCAGCCCCTTTTGGGAGCATCCTACGGACACGTCGACTCCCCACTCGTCATGGCGATAATCGATGGAGGCAAGGGAGGAAATCGTATCGACCATCAGCAGAGCGGGATGCCCGGCACGATCGATGGCTTTCCGAATCTCGTGTACCCGGCTGGCCGCACCGGTAGAGGTTTCGTTGTGGACGACCGCAACGGCGCGGATCGAG
>JBAUKK010000220.1:0-8131 GCA_049577645.1 Candidatus Deferrimicrobiaceae bacterium | reverse complement strand
CCACAGCGATCCGGGAAGGAAAAGATATCAAGCGCCGTCCGCCGGTCCGCCACCCCGGAAGGGGCTTTCCCGGTCCCGACGGATACAAGGGAAGGATCAGGTCAGGAGCTGTCTCCCCCGGCCCGGGCGGCCGTCGCGGAGAAACCCTGCTGGTCGTCCTTCTCCGGGAGCAAGGACGGATCCGTGTAAACCAGGATCCAGCTGCCGTCGCGCATGATGTACACCTGGTCGGCCGTGATCTTGATCGCGTTCGTTCCGTGGTAGCGCATGATCTGACTGGCCTTGCTCTTCGTGAGCCAGGTGGTGATATACGGATCGTTCTGATAGTCGTCGGACGCTCCCTGGTAGGCGGGCGTGGTAAAGAAGAGGCCGGCCAGGAACAAGCCCCAGAGCAGCCAGAAGACCGGAAACCTTCTTCCTGTCTGCTTCGCCTGGGAAATCAAGACGTTGTGTATATAATTCATTTTTGTACAATTCTCCCACAATATCCTGTGTGTTTTCTCTATGCGAAAGAAAGCAATATCGGTACCACCCGGCGAAGAAATACAACTTCCCCGTTTTGATGACGGTTTCTCCGTGAAGGTTCCTGTGCCGGGTGCCTGGGGTCCAAAAAGTGGGGAAACATTTTCCCAAAACAAGAAAATGCCCGGGGAGTCTCCGCCCCCCGGGCCTCATCGAAGTTCTTAGGAACGTCCCGGTTCCTGGTTAGAGCAGCGGGTTCTTGTGCATCTCCTTCAGGCGCGCCCAGCGGCGGTCCACCTCGGTCTGGATCGCCTCGAGCTCCGGCTTGCACTCCGTCTTGAGCAGGTGCTTGGTCTTCCCCATCTGCTTGAGCCACTCGGTGACCGGCACCTTCTTCCCCTTCTCCTCGGGGTCGTAGTTGATCGTCGTGATCCCCCGCTCGATCTCGTAGAGGGGGAAGAAGCAGGAGTCGACCGCGGCCTGGATAATGGGGACCGAGATCCGCTCCTCGGTGCGCCAGGCAAGCGGGCACATGGAGATGAGCTTTCCGAACACAAGCCCCTCCTCCGCGTACTTCTGCGCCTTGGCCGCCTTCCGGATCATGTCGCGGTGGTTGCTCTCGGCCGCCGTGAAGACGTACGGGATGTTGCACGCGGAAAAGATCTGCGCCGTGTCCTTGTGGTGGGTGGATTTGCCGTGCTGGTGCGGCCCGTAGTTCGACGTCGACGTGGAGTGCCCCATCGGGACCGTGAACGAGAGCTGGGCGCCCGTGTTCTGGTACCCCTGGTTGTCGTACTCGATGATGATCATCCGGTGCCCGCGCATCGCCGCCCCGATGGAGGGCCCCATCCCGATGTCGTGTCCCCCGTCGCCCGTCACCATGAGGAACGTGATTTTCTCCTCCTTCGGGATCTCGCCGCGCTTCTTGCGCTCCTCGAACATCTCCACGACGCCCGAGAGGGTCGCCGCCCCGTTCTGGAAGAGATTGTGGATGTACGTTACCTTGTGCGACGTGAAGGGGTATCCCGTCGTCACCACCATCCCGCAGCCGGTGTGGAACAGGACGGTCACGAACCCCTCGATGCCCTTCAGAAACTGGTTGAGGTTGACGAAGATGCCGCACCCGGGGCAGGCGCCGTGGCCGGGAGAGAGCCGCTTCGGACGTTCCGTGAGCGCCCGGAGGTTAATCCCTTTCGCTTCCACTTTCCCCTCCGGGGTGACCTCGACACGGGTCAAGCCCGACGATTCCTTCTCGGTGATGGGCGCAAAGGCGACAGCGGGCGTGAACCCTTTTTCCCCGGGGTTCGCCCCGAAGTAGTCGTACGGGACCTTGACCTTTTTCGTCTCCGCGATCTCGACCGCCTCGCGCAGCATCGCCTCGGCGTCCTCCACGAAGAACTCCTTCCCGCCGATTCCGTAGATCCGCGAAGCGACCATCGTCTCGTTGTCTTTCTCTCCCTGGATCGCCGCCTTTATCTCGAGGGTCATCGCGCCGCCGTAGGCGCCGTAGTTGTCCTGCCGGTCGGCCACCACGAGGCCCTTTACCTTCCTCAGGGCCTGGCGGATCTCCTCCAGGGGGAAGGGCCGGATGACGTTCGGCCGGATGAGGCCTACCTTCTTGCCCTTCTTCCGCAAAGCGTCCACCGCCTCCTTGGCGGTCTCCGCCGCGGAGTTGACAAGGAACAGCGCGGCCTCGGCATCCTCCATCCGGTACAGGTCGAGGAAGTCGTACCTTCGGCCGGAGAGCGCCTCGAACTCGGCGAAGACCTTCCGGATGACCGAATGCGACCGGATGATCGCATCGGACTGCTGCTTCTTGTTGTTGATGAGATCGGGGTCGTTCATGTACGGACCGATCGTCACCGGCTTGCGCGGGTCGACGGACGTGACCGTCGGGACGAAGGGGCCGAGGAAGTCCTGCACGACCTGCATGTCGGAGAAGATCTCGACGCGTCGCTTCTGGTGGGAAGTGAAGAACCCGTCGAAGGCCACCATCACCGGGAGCCTGACGGACATCTCCTCGCCGATCCGGGGCGCCATGATGTTCATGTCGTAGACCGCCTGGACGTCGGAGGCCATCAGGACGATCCAGCCGGTGTTCATCGCCAGCATGATGTCGCTGTGGTCGCCGCGGATGTCGAGCGGGCCCGACACCGACCGGGTTACGATGTTGAACACCATGGGGAACCGCGTCCCCGACTGGACCGGCAATTGCTCTAAAGCGAAGAGGAGACCGTTCGCCGAGGTGGCGTTGAAGACCCGGCCTCCCGCCGTGGTCGCGCCGAAACAGATCCCCGCCGCCCCGTGCTCGCCGTCGCCCGGGATCATCCGGATGGTGTGCTCCCCTTCCGCCTTCATCGCGTCGAGCGTCTCGGCGATCTCGGTGGAGGGGGTGATGGGGTAGTACCCCATGATGTGGTAGTTGACATGCTTGGCCGCCATCGCCGCGATCTCGTTGCCGCTCTGGACAACCACTTCCTGCGCCGGCCGCGCAGCCCTCTTTTTCGCCGTTTCGGGCATCTTCCTCTCCTTCGGTGCTTATTTCAGGGTTTTATGTTTCACGGTGATTTTTTCCATGTCCTGCTCCACCTCCTTCGCGGGAACGAGGGCGCCGAACTTGCAGATGTTCGTGCAGCGCAGGCATCCCTTGCAATACTGGTAGTCGATCCCCAGGAGCACCATCCCGTCCTTGCCGGTCTTCGGGTCCTTGCCGCGTTCCCAGACGAAGCAGTAGTCGGGGCAGGTGATGTCGCACTCGCCGCACCGGGTACATTTTTCCATAATGAAAAGCGGGATCATCCCCGTCCTGCTCGTGGACAGGTCCTTGAACCGCATGTTCCCCGTCTCGTAGATCGTTCCCCCTATCGGTGCATTCTCGTACCCGAGTTTGGGCTCCTCGCGCCGGAACGGCGTCGCCGGGTACTTTCCGTCGACGGGGATCTCCTCGATCTTCACCTCGTCATGCCCGCGTTTCAGCGCCTCGAGATTTCCCTTCATGAGCGCCGCGTATTTCTTCCCGAACGCCTCCCGGACCGCGTCCTCGAGGGCCTTCCAGTCGAAAAAGCCGGCCGCCTTCACGATCGCGCCCATCATGACCATGTTCACGCGGGAGCCGGTCGCCATCGCGACCTCCATCGCGTCCACGACGCCGACCTTTCCCCCTTCGAGCTTGAGGAATTCCCTTGCCTCCCGCGGCGTCTTCCGGGTGTTCAGGATGACGGCCGTCTTTCCCGGCACCGCCCCCGCCGTCACCGGCACCGACTTGGCCAGCGCCTCGTGGAAAATCGCCAGCACGTGCGGTTCCTCGATCGGGCTGTTGATGCGGACCTGGTGGTCGGCCTCGCACAGCCGTATGAACGCCTTGACAGGCGTTCCCTTCTTTTCCGACCCGTACGATGCGAACCCCGCACCGTTCAGGCCCATCCCGATGATGGCGGCCTCGGTCAGGATTTTGCCTGCCACGTTGGCACCGAGCCCGCCGATGCTCTCCAAGCGGATCTCGAAAAATCCGAGGTCGTTCTTCACCGGAAGTTTCCCCGCCGTCCTGCTTTTGGCCATGATCTTTTTCGCCCCTCTTTCCTGGTTTTTCCTTCCTCTCCCGGCCGGACTCCGCCTCAGGCCGGGAGTACAACAGGTCGCACCATCACGCCTTGATGCCCGTCAAGTTCCCCGCAGGATATTCGAAGGACCTACACATCCCTTCGCCCCTTGATCGCCCTGCCCACCGTAATCTCGTCGGTGTATTCGAGATCCGAGCCCACGGGCATACCGTAGGCGATGCGGGTGACTCGGATGTTCAGTGTCCTGATGGCGCCGGCCAGGTAGGTGGCGGTCGCTTCCCCTTCCGCCGTGAGGTTCGTGGCAAGAATGACTTCTGCGACCCCGCCTTGCGAAAGCCTCCCGAGCAACTCCCCAACCCGGAGGTCTTCCGGCATCACCCCGTCGATCGGGGAAATCGCCCCCCCAAGAACGTGGTATCTCCCCCTGAATTCCCCACTTTTTTCGATAGGTACAAGATCCGTGGGGCTTTCCACTATACACAACAAATCGTCCCGTCGCGACGGGTCTGTACAGATCGGGCACGGATCCTCGTCCGCGATGTTGAAACAGCGGGAACAGCGTATCACAGCTTCCGGGATCGCGACAATAGCCTCACCCAGCTCCCGGACGGACTGCGGGGGCATCTTGAGCATATGGAGGGCGAGGCGCGTCGCCGTCTTTTCCCCCACGCCCGGCAGTCTCGCCAGCAGTGCGATGAGCCTCCGGAGCGACTTCGGGTACGACATCCGCTTAGAACAGCCCCGGCAAATTCATTCCGCCGGTGATCTTCGCCATTTCGTCCGCCATCATCTTGCGCGATCGGGACATCGCCTCGTTTACCGCGCCTGCGACGAGGTCCTGGAGCAGTTCCACGTCCTCCGGGGAAGCGACCTCCTTCTCGATCCGTATGGACACGACCTCCTGCCGTCCGTTCACGACCGCGGTCACCATACCTCCTCCCGATGACGCCTCGACGGTTTTCCCGGCAAGCTCCTCCTGGACCCGGGCAAGGCGTTCCTGCATCCGCTGGGCCTGCCGGAGAACTTCCTGCATGTCCTTCATTCCGCTTCCTCCAACTCTTCTCCCCCCTCGCCGGGATCCTGATCCCCGGCGTCCGCCGCTTCGGAAATCTGCGTCCTCCGGGGTGCGGACCGGATCTCGAGGAGCGTCGCTCCCTCGAACTCCCGAAGGACCTCCGCGAGCAGCGGGTCGGCGAGCGCCTGTTTCTCCGGGTTGCTCTTCCCGCCCCCCGGTTCGTCAGCCGGCGGGCTTTTTTTTTCCGGTTCGGCCAGAAGCCGTATCGGGATTCTGCTGCCCACGATCTCTTCCACAGCTTGCACCAGCGCGGGCCACTTGTCGTCCTCCCGGAGCCGGTCCAGCTGCATCTGGTGCGGGCAGGCGATGATCATCTCGCCTCCCTCGAGCCTCCCCCGCATCTGGTGGAGGAGCGCCACGAGGAGGGGCTTTTTCTTCTCCTCCAGGGTACGTCGGATCCCCTCCCAGACGTCCGCATCCCGCGGCGGGGGCTCGGCCGCCGGGGGGCGCTTCGAAACGGTCGTCCGGGGTTTCTGCGTGGTGCGGGCCGACGGGGTTTCCGCGACGATGACCGGCGGACGTCCGGGGGCGGGGGCAGGTTCCCCCGCCCCCAACCCTTCGACATCCAGCAGCCCGGGGGCGTTGACGAGGCGCAGGAGCAGAAGTTCGAACCCCAGTCGGGGAAACTCCGTGGCGAGCACGTCCTTCTCCGATCGGAAGGCGACATCCAGGAGAAACATCCACTCCTCCCGGGAACGGAGGGCGCAAAGTTGCTTCACCCTCGCAAGGGAGGACGGAGAGTGACGAAAGAGGAGGCTGTCCTGCTCCGTGAATTTCCATACGGCGGCGTCCCGCAGAATATCCACGAGCGACAGGAACAGGAACTTGAGGTCCGCCCCCGGGACAGCAGCGAGATGAATTTCCGGATCGCCTCCTCCACCCCTTCCGCCACTACGGCACGCACGAGATCGATCGCCGCTTCGGTCCCCACGAGCCCGAGCATCTCCTCGACGAGGGATGCCGAAATCGTGCCGTCTCCCGAAACCGCCGCCTGCTCGATGATCGACTGGCCGTCCCGCATCGACCCGAAGGCGTACTGCGAAACGAGGCGCAGCGCCTCTTCCTCGAAGGCGATCTTTTCCACGTCCGCCATTTCCCGGAGACGCGTGAAGATCTCCTCCTCCGTGAGCATGCGGAAATCGAAACGCTGCACCCGGGACAGGATCGTGTCCGGAATCCGGTTCGGCTCCGTAGTGGCGAAGACGAACACGACATGGGCGGGGGGCTCCTCCAGGATCTTGAGCAGCCCGTTGAAGGCGGCCTTCGACAGCATGTGCACTTCGTCGATGATATAGATCTTGTACCGGGAGCGCGCCGGCGCATAGGCGGCGTTTTCCCGGAGCCGGCGGACGTCGTCGATTCCCGTGTTCGATGCCCCGTCGATTTCCTGCACATCCACGCCGGAACCCGCAAGGATCTCGACGCATGCGGGACAGGAGAGGCAGGGAGAAGGCGTCGGCCCCTTCTCGCAGTTGAGGGCACGCGCGAGGATCCGGGCGAAGGTGGTCTTTCCCACCCCCCGCGTCCCCGCGAACAGGTAGGCGTGGTGAATCTTCCCCCGGGAGATGGCGTTGGAAAGCGCGCGCGTCACGTGCCCCTGCCCCACGATCTCGCCGAACGTTTTCGGGCGCCATTTCCGCGAAAGCGCCTCGTACGCCATCTTCCCTCCTGCGGACCGCTTGTCTTCCGCCCAGGGCCTCCCGATCCGATCGACCCGCAAGCCCTTGTCAAGTCAAGTACGCGATATGGTAACAGATCACCTTTTTGAGGGCCCCTCTCGGAGGCCCGCCGGCGGCCAGGGGAGCCACCGGCACACGGAGTCGTGCGGCTACCGCTGCTTCCTTCCGGACCTCACGGGATTTGCCGCCTTCCGTTGCGGCGGGCCTGGCCGCCGGCGCGCACCCAATAGGGCGTCCGGCATCTCGGACCCTCCGCCCGCTCTTCCCCGCTCGCGGGCAGAGGCCCTCAACGACAGGCTTGCGCTTACATAAATCGTGGCGGAGGGGGTGGGATTCGACCGATGAGGCATCGGCGGTCCACGCCATCGCCCTTCCGGCCTCGTCCCCGCCTGACGCGCTCCTGAAGTCGCGCTTTTCCTCCTGCCCGTCGGCGGCGGCTCCGGTTCGAATCCCCGGATCCTCCGCTGTCGATAATCGTGGCGGAGGGGGTGGGATTCGACCGCTGGGGCTCGGCGGTCCACGCCATCGCCCTTCCGGCCTCGTCGTCACCTGACGCGCTCCTGAAGTCGCGCTTTTCCTCCTGCCCGTCGGCGGTGACTCCGGTTCGAATCCCCTCATCCTCCAGCGTCAAAATTCTTGGCGGAGGGGGTGGGATTCGAACCCACGTGGCGGCTCGCACCGCCAAGTCGATTTCGAGTCGACCCCGTTACGGCCACTTCGGTACCCCTCCGCGCGTAAGAGAAGTATTATAGGGTGTCGGGGGATGCTCCTTCAACGGAAACATCGGCATTCCTGCCAGGGACGGGATCGAAGGACCGGCATGGAGTTCTTAGGAACGTCCCGGTTCCAAGGAGGAACGATTGCACGACGGCTGGCGGATCGCCGCGCTGGTTCTTTCCACGGCCGGGTACATCTTCGCCTTCATTCTCATCCCCCGGATCATCCTCGAGAGGCGCCAGCCCGCGGCGACGGTCGCCTGGGTGCTCTCCATCGCCCTCCTGCCGGTGGCCGGGGTTCCCTTGTATTACCTCTTGGGAGAACGTCGGATCCGGCGCCATATCCGGGCGAAGATCGGCGCGGTAGGGTCGGTGGAAAGCTCCGTGGAGAAGCGGGTCAAGCCGAAGGACCTTCCCTCACCCGTTGCGGTGAGCTGCAGCAGCGTCCTGGGGGCGGCGGGGGCACCTCCGCCGGTGGCCGATAACCGGGTGAACATCATCAACCGGGGAGATGAGGCGTACCGGGCGGTCCTCGGCCTGATCGAAGAGGCACGGGACCACATCCACGCCCAGTTCTTCATACTCGACGTCGACCCCATCGGCAAGCGTTTCATCCATGCCCTCGCCGCACGGGCCAAG
>JBAUKK010000219.1:0-15518 GCA_049577645.1 Candidatus Deferrimicrobiaceae bacterium | reverse complement strand
GGGAAACAGTGCTTATGATATGGCTTGCTGGTTCTCCGATCCTTGGGGTAACGAGCATGTCTCTCGCGCCTCCATTGAGAATCGCGAGAATAAGGAGCAAACACCAGATAGCGAATGCCCTGAGAATCATCATTCTGTTCTTCCTACCTTAAGTCCGCCCAACGCGAATTAGACTGCATAATGGAATTCAGCAATTGCTGCAAAGGATGCTTGGGTATATTGGATGTTGTTCTGTATGAAATAGGTGAAATGTGCTTTTGAACTGCTGTGATGTATGGAGGGGGGTGGGTGAGAGAGGAACGGGATAGGCTTCGGAAAATGTATGATAAGCCTTGGAGAGAAAGGCTACGGGACAGGTCGGTCCAGCCTACGGGAGATCTGCCGGGCTCCGGACGGATCGACCTCCCCGGTTCAGGACATGGGTGTAGATCATGGTTGTGGAGACGTCCTTGTGCCCGAGCAGTTCCTGAATCGTCCGGATGTCGTACCCATCCTCCAGGAGGTGGGTAGCAAAAGAATGCCGGAAGGTGTGGCAGGTCACCGGTTTGTCGATGCGTGCCTGCCGGGAGGCCCATTTCACCGCGCGCTGAACGGCGCTTTCGTGGAGGTGATGACGATAGCAACGGCCGGTACCCGGATCTGTGAAGGAACGAGCCGCCGGGAATATCCACTGCCAGCCCCATAGCCGGTCTGCCTCGGGAGATTTTCTGGCGAGTGCACCCGGGAGTCTAACGTATCCCCCGCCTTTTTTCAAATCCCGCCCGTGAACCGCCGCGATCTCCTCCAGGTGATGCTGGAGGCGCGACTCGACTGCCGCGGGCAGTACGGTCACCCGGTCCCTGTTCCCCTTGCCTTCCCGAACCGTGATCTGCCGGTAGCCGAAATCGATATCCTTGACGCGGAGTCGCAGACACTCGAGGAGCCGCAACCCCGCTCCGTACAGCAACATGACCGCGATCCATTTCTCGTCACGCAGGCGGACCAGGATCCGCTGGATCTCCTTGCGCGTCAGGACGATGGGAAGCCGTTTCGGCTTCTTTGCCCGCACGACGCCATTGAGCCAGTCGAGTCCTGTATCGAGGACGTCCCGATACAAAAAGAGCAGGGCGCCCAACGCCTGGTTCTGGGTCGACGCGGCCACGTTGCGATCCGCGGCGAGAGAAGAGAGGAACGCTTCGACCTCGGGCCTCGCCATCTGGGCGGGGTGGCGCATCCGGTGAAAGCGGAGAAATCGCCGGATCCAGGAGGTGTACGCTTCTTCGGTCCTCGGGCTGTAATGACGTTTCCGCAGTTCGTCCCGGACCCGGTCGAGGAGTTTCGGTTCCCCTCGCCCGGGGTGATGAGAAGAAATATCCATCGGGGCTTCTCCTTCGTTTATCCTGATGGTGGATACGTCCCTCCATGCAACGGAGCAATAGTCGTTCCCGCGGGGACAATCCCGGCGGGAAGTGGTATCTTTCGGGGAAACGAAAAATCGCCGCATCGGGCCGGGGGTTATGAGCAGGGTCCTCTTCTTCGACTGCTTCTCAGGCATCGCAGGAGACATGACGTGTGCCGCGCTTCTTGCTCTCACGGGAGCGGAGAAGGAGCTTCGCCGTGCGCTCCGGGGTCTTCCCGTCCGCGGCTATGCCCTCTCCGTTGAACAGGCCTTCTCCGCAGGGGTAGCGGGTACACGGGTAAGCGTCAAACTTTCCGCTCAGGGGGGGAAATCCGCGAGGCACCTTCCCGAGATTGTCTCTCTCTTGATGCGGTCGAAGCTTCCGGCGGGGACCAGGGACCGCGCCATCCTGTGCTTCGAAAAGCTGGCGGTGGCCGAGGCGAAGGTGCACGGGACCGTGAAGGAGAAGGTGCATTTCCACGAGGTGGGGGCGACAGACGCGATCGTCGACATCGTTTCAGCCTGCTTTCTCTTCGAGCTTCTCGGCGGTCCGGACGTCTTCTGCTCTGCCCTTCCCGGCGGCAACGGGGAGGCGTGGTCGTCGCACGGGAAGATCCCCGTCCCCGGGCCGGCGGCCCTGGCGCTCCTCACCGGGGCCCCCTGGCGATTCGGCGAGGGGGACGGGGAACTGGTGACTCCCACGGGCGCGGCGCTCCTTCGGGCCTTCGAGGTCTCTTTCGAGCGACCTCCCGGGATGATCGTCCGGGGTGTCGGCGTCGGTGTGGGGCATAAGGAGATCCCCGGTCGGGCCAACATCCTCCGGGTGATGGAGGGGGAAACGGTTCCCGGTGGGCAAGGACGGGACCGCGTGCTCGAAATGGAAGCGAATATCGACGACATGAGCCCGCAGCGGTTCGAATTGCTGATGGAGAGGGCGTTCGCCGCCGGAGCGCTCGACGTGGCCGTGCTTCCTGCGACGATGAAGAAGAACCGGCCCGGATGGGTGCTGCGCATCCTGTGCCCGGAGGAGAGGCTCGAGATCGTCTCCTCGGCCGTCTTTTCCCTGTCGACCTCCATCGGCCTCCGTTACCATGTCTGCGACCGGCTGAAGCTCGCCCGGAGGATGGCGACGGTCAAGACGCGCTTCGGAAACGTCCGGGTGAAAGAGGCGGAGCTTCCGGACGGCTCCGTGCGCCCTGTCCCCGAGTACGACGACGTGCGCCGGATCGTCCGGGCCGGCAAGGCATCCTTCGAGGAGGTGGCCTGGGAGGTGGCCAAGAAGTGGCGAAGGTAAAGGTCGGGTACGCCTGCACCGCATGCGGCTTCACTTCCCCGAAGTGGCTGGGCCGGTGCCCCGACTGCGGCCAGTGGGGTTCCATCGTCGAGGAGGTGGCGGTTCCGGAAGCGAAGTACCGCGTCGCCTCGGAGGGGTTTCCCGCGTCGAAGCCGGTTCCCCTGGCCGACGTGTCCGAGAGCGCCTCGGAGCGCACCCGGTGCGGGATCGGGGAATTCGACCGCGTCATGGGGGGTGGCGTGGTCCCCTCCTCTGCGACGCTTATCGGCGGGGACCCGGGGATCGGCAAATCGACCGTTCTCCTGCAGGTGGCAAACGGCCTTGCACGCGAGGGCAGGACGGTCCTTTACGTCTCCGGGGAGGAGTCGGAGGCGCAGGTGAAGCTGCGCGCCTCCCGGCTCGGCGTGGCATCGGCCGGGATCTACCTGATGTCCGAGACGTCGGTCGAGCGGGTGATCGCGGCGACGTCCGAGATTTCCCCCTTCGCGCTGATCGTCGACTCCATCCAGACGATGTTCACCTCCGACCTGCCCGGTGCGCCGGGCGCCGTCGGGCAGGTGCGCGAGTGCGCGGGAAGGCTCGTCTTCTTCGGAAAGAAGGCGGGCGTATCGGTCTTCCTCGTGGGGCACGTCACCAAGGATGGAACGATCGCCGGGCCGCGGGTACTTGAGCACCTGGTGGACACCGTCCTTTACTTCGAAGGGGAAAAAGGGCACCCGTTCCGGATCTTGAAGGCCGTAAAGAACCGGTTCGGCTCCACGAACGAGATCGGCGTGTTCGAGATGCGTTCCACGGGGCTGTCCGAGGTGGCCGACCCTTCGGGGCTGTTCCTTTCGGAGCGGACCGGGGAGACGTCGGGGACGATCGTGTTTCCCGCGGTGGAAGGAACGCGCCCGCTCCTCGTGGAGGTCCAGGCGCTGGCCAGCCAGTCGTTTCTCGCGATGCCGCGAAGGACCACGCTGGGGGTGGACACCAACCGCGTCGTCCTGCTGTGCGCGATCCTCGTGAAGAAGGCGGGGCTGTCCCTGTACAACCAGGACATCTTCGTGAACGTGGCGGGGGGGATCCGGCTGGAGGAGACCGCGGCGGACCTTCCGCTGTTGTGCGCGGTGGCCGGCAGCTACCGGGACCAGGTCATTCCGTCCGGTACAGCGGCCTTCGGCGAGGTGGGGCTGGGGGGGGAAGTGCGGGCGGTCTCCATGGCGGAAAGCCGGTTGAACGAGGCGGCGAAGATGGGGTTCAAGCGGGTGCTCCTGCCGGCGTCGAACGCCGAGCGGCTCTCCGCAAAGTTCCCGCTTACGCTGGTGCCGGTCCACCACGTGCGGGAGGCTCTCGGCCTGGTGGGCAAGCAATGATCACGGGGGTTCTGCGCCCATTCCGTTTCCCGGGAAGAAGGGTCTATTACGTCTGCCTGCGGGGATAATTCACGTCAGTCGGCTCCGGCCACCGAGGTCCCGCGGAAATTGCGCGCCAGCAGGTAGAGCTCGAACGATTCCTTCCGGGTTGCGGCGGGCCGGACTCTGCGGACCTGGCCGAACGACATCCGCAATTCCCTCACCACGTCATCGGACTCGGCCCCCTCGAAGATTTTGGCCAGAAACGTCCCCCCCTCGCGAAGCGTTTCCTTCGCGAAGGAGAGGACGGAGCGGACCAGGTCGGCCGAACGTGCCTGGTCGGAAAACGATATCCCCGTCGTGTTCGGCGCCGCGTCCGAGACGACAGCGTCCGCCTTCCTCCCCAGGAAGTCGACGACCTCCGGGGGAAGCGAAGGATCCGTAATGTCACGGGGAAAGAAGCGGAAATTTTCTCCGGGGAGCGGGTCCATCGGAAGGATGTCGACGGCGGCCACCTTTCCCTTTTTCCCTACGAGCCGCAGCAGGACCTGGCTCCAACCGCCCGGGGCGGCCCCGGCGTCGATCACGTGGTCTCCCGCCGCAACGACCTTCTCCGCCGCGGCGAATTCCAGAAGTTTGTATGCCGCCCGGGAGCGGTACCCCTCTTTTTTTGCCTTCGCGTGAAAGGCGTCCTTCCTCTTGTACACCCCTTCATGCTATCCGATCGGTGCCGCGGTTGACAGTGGGAACCCCGCCACGATAGAGTTTTTTTGCCCATGAAAATAAGAGGTTCGGACATCGACGGTGTCTTCCGGTACCTGAAGGGCGATCTGCGGAAGGTAGAGAAGGCGCTTGTCACCCATCTCAAGTCCCCCGTTCCCCTGATACCCGTCGTCGGCAGGCACATTACCCTTTCGGGAGGGAAACGGTTCCGTCCCGCGGTTCTCCTGCTCGTCGCGGAGGCGTGCGGCTACACCGGCCCGCGCAGGATCGTCATGTCCGTCGTGACGGAGTACATGCACAACGCGACCCTTCTGCACGACGACGTGGTGGACGGCGGGGTGCTGCGCCGCGGCAAGCCGGCGGCGAACATCGTCTACGGGAATTCAGTCAGCATCCTCGTGGGGGATTATCTCTTCGCGCGCGCATCGCAGCTGATGACCGAGGACGGCGATCTGGACGTCCTGGGCATCTACGCCCGAACGCTTGTCTCCCTCTCCGAAGGGGAGGTGCTCCAGCTCATGAAGTCCGCCGACCGGAAGATATCGGAGAACGATTATCTGCGGGTCGTCTTCCATAAGACGGCGTCGCTCATCGCCGCCGCGAGCGAGACGGGGGCGGTCCTGGCGGGCGCCGGCAAGCCGCAGCGCAAGCGGATGTTCGAGTACGGCAAGTCGGTCGGGATCGCGTTCCAGCTCATTGACGACATCCTCGATTACGTGGGCACCGAAAAGGAACTGGGAAAGCGGCCCCTCCAGGATCTGCGCGAGGGAAAGATCACACTCCCGCTCATCCATGCGCTGCGGGAGGCGCGAAACGGCGATCGCCGGAAAGCCTGGGAGATCCTGGACCGCAGAAAATTCACCGGCCGGGAGGTCTCCTTCCTGGCGAAAATGGTCGCGAGGAACGGGGGCCTGGAATACACCGGACGCCGGGCGAGATATTTCGTGAACCGGGGGAAGAGACACCTCGGCTCCCTGCCGGCCTCTCCCGCCCGGGACGGCCTGTTGGCGCTTTCCGACTACATCGTTTCCCGCACCCGCTGATTTCCTCCATATTTCCTGTAGTTTTTCCATTAAAGTTTCAAATTTGTCTTCCGATACACCTTCAGTAAGAAGGGGGTTCGCGGAAGCACCCCTGCATACCACACAAGAAGGCGACGGGGAGGAATGCATGATGAGAAACAGGCAGGCGGAAAGAGGATTCACCCTCATCGAGGTGGTGGTCGTCGTGGCCGTGATCGCCATTCTGGCGGCGATCCTGACGCCGTTCATCACGAAGTACATCGACGACTCGAAGGTGGCAAAGTCCAGGAACGAGACGCAGGTGATCGGCGCCGCGGTGGTGAACGCCATGAAGGACTTGGGCCGGTGGCCGGACCGCAGGACCGCTACGGCCGATTACCTCGGTCTTTACACAGGATCGACGGCGCCGAATGCGGCCTTGTTCGGCTCGGCGACCGGCTGGGCCGCCGCCGGCGGGAACCGGTGGAATCAGCTCGACACCCATCTGGTCACGAATTCGCACGGATACCCGGCTACGGGAGAAACCCGGTGGAATGGCCCGTACGCCACGACCTTACCGCAGGATCCGTGGGGCAGGGCCTACGTCATGAACTCCCAGGAATTCACCTCGACAGCCGTCCCGTCTCCCCCGGTGTGGGTCCTCTCCGCGGGAAAGAACGGCGTCGTGGAAACGAACATCGCCGCTGCCGTCACCACGCCGGGCGGGGACGACATCGCGTTCCGCATCCAGTAGGGGAAGGAGCGGAAGAAACAGCGGGAAAGCCGAAGATGCCTTTCGGCTTTTTTTCTGATCGGGAGGGGAAAAAGAACACGTGAAGACGGTGGAGGCGCCACAAGCCGCAAATTCACCGAAGAAGCGGATGCTTATGGGGGAACGCCTGATCGAGGCGGGACTCATAACAAAAGACCAGCTCGAGCTTGGACTTCGGGAGCAGAAGCGCACCGGAGAACGGATCGGGGAGATCCTCATCAACCTGGGATTCGTCACCCAGGAGCTGATCTCGTCGGTCCTTGCCTCCGAGGCCGGCGTCACCTTCGTCCAGCTCGACAACTCCCTGATCGACCCCGCCGCGGTCAAGTGCGTAAGCGAGGCGATGGCGCGCCGCTTCAAGATCATCCCGATCCACCTGGACCCGCCCCGCCTGACGGTCGCGATGGCGAACGTCTTCGACGTCCTGGCCATCGACGAGGTCCAGCGCGCGACGGGGTATTCCGTGGAGGTGGTTTCCGCGACGGAATCCAGCATCCTCCAGGCGATCGACCACTATTACACCGGCGGGGGCACCCTCGAAGAGATCATCCAGAAATCGGTCCGGCAGGTCGAGGCCGGCCGGGTCACCGAGGCAGACCTCGCTTCCGGGGCTCCCATCGTACGGCTCGTGGACCAGCTGTTCCTGACGGGAGTGCAGGAGGGTGCGACGGACATCCATATCGAGCCCGAAGAGAAGATCCTCAGGATCCGGTTCCGCATCGATGGACAGCTGCGGCAGGGGCCGTCCCTGCCGAAGACCCTCCAGCCCGCCGTCACGGCCCGGATCAAGATCCTCGCTGGCTTGAACATCGCGGAATTCCGGCAGCCCCAGGACGGCAAGATCCGGTTTCTTCAAGGGAAGAGAAAGGTGGACCTCCGGGTCTCCACGCTTCCCACGGTGCAGGGGGAGAACGTGGTCCTGCGTCTGCTGGATCGTTCGCGGCTCGTGATGGGGCTTGACACGCTCGGGTTCGACGAGCGCACCCTCGACCGGTTCCGCCATGCGATCGAAAGCCGCAACGGGATCCTCCTGGTCTGCGGCCCGACGGGGTCGGGGAAGACGACGACCCTCTATTCCGCCCTTTCCTACATCAATACGCTCGACCGGAGCATCATCACGCTCGAGGACCCGGTGGAGTACGAACTCTCGATCATCCGGCAATGCCAGATCAACGTGAAGGCGGGGGTGACATTCGCCTCGGGATTGCGAGCCGTCCTCCGGCACGATCCGGACGTCATCCTCGTCGGGGAGATGCGGGACTCGGAGACCGTCGAGCTGGCCATCCGCTCGGCCTTGACGGGGCACCTCGTCTTTTCCACCCTCCACACCAACGATGCGGTGGGGGCGATCCCCCGGCTGATCAACATGGGGCAGGAGCCGTTCCTCGTCGCCTCGTCGGTCCGGGCGATCATCGGCCAGGCGCTGTTGCGGACGAATTGCCCCAAGTGTCGGGTTCCCTACACTCCCCCGGAGGAGATACTCGAGCGCGCCGGCATTCCCCCCGGGTCCGACCCCGGAACCTTCGTGCGGGGGGAGGGGTGCGACCATTGCGGCAAGTCGGGCTACCGCGGGCGGGTGGGGGTCTTCGAGATCATGGAGGTGACCCCCGAGATCACCCGCCTGGTGATGCGGCGGGCGAACACGCAGGAACTGCTGGAAACGGCCCGGTCGGAAGGGATGTCCACGATGCGTGAGGACGCCGTGAGCAAGGCGCGGGAAGGGATCACCACGCTGGAAGAAGCGGTCCGGACGACCTCAGGGGAGTAACGACATTGCCTCGGTACGAGTACAGCGCGATCGACGACTACGGGAAGAAGGTGCGGGGGACGCTCCTGGCCCCCGACGAGAACGGCATCCGGGACATCCTCGCCTCCATGGGGCTTCATCTTCTCCAGACGGTCGAGCGGTCCGCGGCCACGAATTTCTTCTCCTTCCGGGGGAAGATCCGGCGGAGCGACATCATACAGTTCACCTATCAGCTGAAAACGCTCCTGGGCGCGGGGATCTCCATCGTCGTGACGCTGGGCGACATGGCGGATCAGACGGAACACCGCGTGCTGAAAGAGGTGATTCAGGACGTCCGGCGGAATGTCCAGGCGGGGGCGGGGCTCTCCGAATCCCTTGGCCTCCACCCGGAGGCGTTTCCGGAGAGCTACGTCAGTATCGTCCGGGCGGGGGAGACGACGGGAAACCTGGAAGGGGTCCTGGCCGACCTGGCCGAGTTCTTGACCTGGCAGGAAGAATTGGCGGGGACGATCCGGCAGGCCACCTATTACCCCTTGACCGTCGTGTCCGCGGTCATGGGGCTGGTCTTCATCCTGTTCACCTTCGTGTTCCCTCGGTTCATCAAGATCTTCCAGGCGGCCCAGGTGGAGTTGCCTCTCCCCACGCGCATCGTGATCGCCATCAGCACGTTCTTTCGGGACTACGGTATGTACCTGCTCGCCTTCTTCGTCCTGGCTTACGTCCTCCTTCGTCTCTACCGGCGCACGGAGGCGGGGAGATTGCGGTTGGACGGGTGGAAGCTGCGGTTTCCGCTCGTGGGGCAGTTGATCCGGTCCATCGAGATCAGCCGTTTCAGCCATTTCCTGGGGATTCTCTTCCGGGCGGGCGTGGAGACGGTCCATTCGCTGTGGGTGGTGGAGAGGGTCATCGGGAATCGTGTGATCGCCTCCGTCGTGCGCACCGCGAGGGACGAGCTCACGGCGGGAGGAAGCCTCTCGGCGGCGCTCGGCAAATCCGGAGAGTTTCCTCCGATGGTCGTGCGGATGCTGTCGGCGGGCGAATCGTCCGGCAAGCTCGACGACACGCTGGAGAACGTGGCGAAGCACTACGAACGGGAGGTCCCCAAGACGATCAAGAAGACATTCGCGATCCTGGAGCCGGCCATCGTCGTTTTCCTCGCCACGGTGGTGCTGGGAGCCGCGCTCTCCTTCTTCCTGGCGCTCTACAAGATGGTCGGGGCGATGGGGGGAAGCCCATGAGAGGACGGCGCGGATTCACCCTCCTGGAGGTGATCGTCGTGATCGCGGTGATCTCTATTTTGGCCTCGATTGCCGTCCCGTACGCGGCGCAGATCCTGAACCAGACCCGCGAGGGGAGCGCCCGGAAGGAGATGGAGGAACTCTACGGGGTCATCCTGGGGGATCCCTCCGTTACCACTTCCGGGTTTGTGGGCGATATGGGAAGGTTGCCGACGAACCTGGCGCAACTGAACGTCCGGGGCGGACAGCCCGCTGGGATAAACGGCTTGCTGGGGGTGAAGATCGGATGGTTCGGCCCCTACATCAACACCGGCTTCGACGCAAACGGGTACCTCAATGACCCGTGGGGAACCTCGTACGCCTACGGAAACCCCGGAATCGGGCAGATCCGAAGCGCGGGGAAAGACAGGTCGATGGGAACGGCGGACGACATCATCTACCCGCCCAACCCGGTGAACGCAGGGGGATCTCTCCTGGTCAACCTCTACGTGTGGCACACGGACAACACCGCGAGCCAGTACATCCTGAACCCGTCGCTTCCCGGAATGAACGCCACGGTGACGTTCAACTACTCCAACAGCGGGGTCCAGGCGGGCGCCGTGGCGGGAACGCCGGCGGTCCCGCCCTACACCTTCGGCATCCCGGTCGGGTTCCACGCGGGGTTCCACGCGGTGACCGCGGTGTGCACGATTCCCCCGGATCCGCCGGTGGCCGGTCAGGCGGTCGTGTACGTGCCGGGGAACGGTCAGCAGGCGCAACTCAGCCTGTACTTGCGATAGGGATAAAATATGGGCGCAAGAGGGAAAATGCTGGCTCTCGAGATCTCCCCGAAGCTGATCCGGGCGATGGAATACGTCCCGGGGACCAGCCCGCTCGAAGTCACCCTGGCGGCCGCGACGGACTGGCCGGGGGGCGAACCGGTTCGCGTCGGGCGGTTCCTCCGGGAGTTTCTGTCGAGCCGTGGGTTCACCGCGAGGAGAGCGGTGGTAAGCTACTTCGGGCCGCTGATCGAACACCGGATCTACGTCCTCCCTCCCACGACCGGCGAGACCCGGGATGCTCTGCTTCGGGGAAAAGTCGCGGAGGAGATCTCCACCCAGGTTTCCGAGCTAAAGGTGACGGGGGAGATCATCGGGAAACAGGTCGAGCGGGGGGTAGATCGCCAAGAGGTTCTCGCTGTCTACATCCCCGAGTTCGAGATACGGCGGTTGGTGTTTTTGCTGATCGAAGCGGGGATTACGCCCGTCCGCGTCACCTCGGTCCCCCTCGCGCTTTCCGTGATGCATCCCGAGGACCAGGCGGACGGCATCGTCGGATTTCTCCATGCCGACCCGTCCCGGGCGGTCATCGGGGTGTCGGGAGGAGGGAAACTCCGGTTTGCCCGGGAGTTCCCCGCGGATTTCCCGCAGACCGGAATTCCCTCTCCCGCGGTCCCCGAGTACCATCTCATGGATCTTCCGGCGGCAGGAGCCCCGGAGGGGGCTGCCGGACTCTCCGAAGAGGAGACGGCCGCGGAACGGGTCATAACCGAGCTGACCCGGACTCTCCTGTATTACCGCCAGCTCAGCCGCGGAGAATCCATCTCGCAGATTTACTGGAGCGGGATGATGCCGTCCGAGGCGATGAAGAGGCTTGTCGCCGAGCGTCTGCGCTTGGAGATCGCCCCGCACCCCGCGGTTGCCGTCGTGAGGAATCCGGGCGTATTTGAAGCCGACCCCGCGGCATTTTCCGTTCTGATCGGGCTGGCTCTTCTGGGAGAGGAGACGGACCGGGTAAACCTTCTTCCCGCGGAATATCTCGGTCGAAGAGAGCGATGGAAGACCCTCGTCGCCGTGGGGGTGATCGCCGCCATCTTTCTGGCGGCGAACGCCTTTCTCTACCTTGGGCTGCATAACGCGGAAACCCGGTACCGGCAAGTGCTGGCTTCCCTGTCCGCAGGGACGAACCTGAACCCGTCCGCCCAGGAGGAGTTCCTGCGCTGGCGGGATCTTCGCCGGGTGGCCCGGGAGGCATCGGCCGGGGAACAGGCGTTGCGAACCCCTTTTACCCGGTGGAAAGGATTTTTCGCGCAACTCGGCGCGCCGGTGCCCGAGACGATGACGTTCTCGAGTCTGGGAGTAACCCGCGACAACGACGGCTTTCGCGCGGAGCTTAAGGGAAAAGTGCACGGGGAAACGCTGACCGGGGTCCAGGACAAGCTGAACGGGTTCCTCGCATCCGTGCGCAAGGGGGGGATCCTGTCGGATGTGGCGTATGTCCCGCTCGACATCCGGCCGAGGAAGGAAGCGGACTTGCGGTTGGGCTACGAGCAGGAGTTCCGCGTGTCGTTCCGGTTGAGCGAGGGAGAGGAACGGAGATGATCCGGGAAAAAATAGCGAAGCTGAAAGAAATACACATGCTCATTCTGGTTCTCCTCGCTTTGTCCGCGGCTTCCTACTTTCTCGTCTTTTCTTCGAAGATTGCGGGAGTGCGTCGACTCCAGGCGGAGGTCGTCGCGGCGGACGCGGACATGGAGTCGGCCCTGTCGGCGTGGGAGGAGATGTCGCGCACTTCCCGCAGCGACATCGACATCCTGGAAAAACGAGTCGCGCAGTGGCGGAGCAAGGTCCCCGAATCCCCCGAAACGGAGAGCCTGCTGCAGGAACTGGGGAGGCATGCCGCTCGTCACCGCTTGCGAAGTCTCCGTCTCTCCGTGCCCGCGGAGGGGTCTGCTTCCACGACGGGCGTCGTTACGGGTCCCTCGCTCGGGCCCGAGAAACCCGGGGAAGGGGAGAATGGTGGCCCCGGAGAGATCCGGCTTCATCTGGCCTTCCGCTCGACCTATCGGGACATGGCCGAGTTTTTTGAGGGCGTTCCGAAAATGAGAAGGCTTATGTCGGTCGACACGCTTACGGTCCGCGAGAAGGACGGGGAGATGGAGACGGACGTGGAGCTGTCCGCGTTTTACCGGAGGCCTGCGGACCGATGAACCGGTTGCGCGACATCATGCGGGACGGGAGGGTTGCGACGGCGCTGGCTGTTGTCGCTCTTCTCCTTGTCGGGTACCGGCTCCTTCCGCTTCGCGGGAAGGAGCCGCCCGTCGAGCGACCTGCCGCCGAGTCGGTCCGGGAAGGTACGGAAGGAATCCCTGCCGCAGGGATAGAGCCGGCTTCCGGGATGCAGGGGGCACCGGATACTGTCGGCCGTGCCGACCGTCCGGAACCGGAAGTTGCGTGGTCCTGGCGGAGAAACCCCTTTCTCCCCGCCGGGAGCACGGCTTCCACGGCCGTCGGTCCGGTTGTCTCCGCGGGAGCGTCGGACACGGGGGAGGGAAGGGGAATGCCCGTCGATCTCCGGGGGACGGTGACGGCGGGATCGTCCGGGATGGCGATTTTCGGCAGCCGCCTGGTTCCCGTCGGCGGGAAGATCGGGGGATGGGTTGTGAAAAAGGTGGATCCGTACCGCGTCGTTATGCACAAGGGAAGCGAAACGCGCGTGGTGGATATATTTAAACCCGCGATAGCAGGAACGGGAGGAAGAGGAGGAAAACGGTGAATTCCCAATATGTGGTGCGTTACGGGATATTTCGCACGATGGGGGTGGTCGCCTGCGCGGGCCTTTTTCTGTCGGCGTGGGGTTGTGCAAGGCCCCAAATGGTGCGGAAGGACCCCCCGCCTGCGGTGACCGTCGCCCGCGGCCCGGTTCCGGCTCCGAAAGAGGATGTGAGGGAAAACAGGCAGCGTGCCGTATCCCCCCTCCCGGAGGCCCCCGTCCGGGCGTGGGAAGGGGTGAAGCAGTCGCCCGGGGAGTTCCGGAAGCCCGCTCCCCGCTACACCATGGTGCTCGCCGGGGCCGAGGCCCGGGAGGTCTTCCTTTCCCTCGCGAAGGAGAACGATTTCAATCTCGTGCTCTCCCCGGAGGTTTCCGGCACGATCACGATGGACGTCAAGGGGGCCAGCGCCCCGGAGATCATGACGGAAGTCTGCGACCTGCTTGGTTGCCGGCTCGAATTTCTCGGGAAGACCGTCCGGGTGCTCCCGGCGATCCGGGTCACCCGCATCTTCTCCCTGGACTACTTGCTGACATCGAGGACGGGTTCCGGCTCGCTCACCGCCTCTACCTCCACCTCGGGTTCGTCCTCCACCTCCGGATCGGTGAGCGGTACTTCCTCCTCGGGGGGGGAAAGTCAGAGCCTGAACACGGTGAGCACGGAGGAGAAATTCGACTTCTGGTCCGGGATCGTCGAGGAGGTGCAGTCGATGCTTTCCGCCGACGGCGGCAAGGTCGTTCTCAACCGGGCGACAGGAACACTTGTGGTCACCGACTTCCCGGGCCGGGTGGAACAGGTCGGGGAGTACATCGCCACGCTCGAATCGCGATCGAGAATCGGGGTGATGATCGAGACCCGCATCCTCGAGGTCGCCCTGGATGACACCACGCAGTACGGGATCGACTGGACCGCGTTCCCCGATCTTTCCTCGCTCTCCCTCTCCGGGTCCCTTTCGGGAGGGGCCGCGGTCCGCCAGACGCTCCAGAGCGGGACCAATGCCTTCCAGATCGGCGTCGCCGGATCGAAGTTCGACGCGTTCCTGGACGCCCTCTCCACGCAGGGACAGGTGAACGTCCTCTCGGCGCCGAAAGTCTCCACGCTCAACAATCAGAGGGCGATCATCCGGATCGGACGGCAGGACGTCTTCTTCCGGGCCACCGTCACGCCCGCATCGGATACCAATGCGGCGTTCGTCACCTTCTCCCCGGACAGCATAACGGAGGGGATCATCATGAGCGTCACCCCGCAGATCGGACAGGACGGCCGGATCCTGCTTGCCATTCACCCGTCCATAACCGAGAAGGTCGGGGAGGCGACCGCTCCCGACGGGAACACGGCGCCGATCGTGGATGTCCGGGAAACGAACACGGTGGTTTCGGTCGGAGACGGGGATACGGTCTTCATCGGGGGACTGATGCAGGAGCGGACGCAGGAGACGATCCGTTCCGTCCCCCTCCTGGGAGACATCCCCTTTGTCGGCTCGCTGTTCCGGCACAACGATCAGCAGAAGAAGAAGACGGAGCTTGTCATCCTGATCACTCCGCGGATTCTGCGGGGAGAGAAACCGGTGGAGATCGCGGCGGAGGAGAAGGACAAGGTGCTCCGGTCGGAGCGGGGATTCCACGTCGGCGGGAGACCGTGGGTCTACGGCACGGAAGGGGAGCGCAAAGGGCTTTCGCCCTGGGAATGACATGTACGAACCATACTTCCAATTGACGGAACGTCCGTTCTCCCTGACCCCGGACCCGGACTTCCTCTTCCTGTCCGCGAGCCATCAGCAGGCGCTGGAGCACCTGCTGTACGGCCTGGAGACGGGGGAGGGGTTCATCGTGATGACCGGCGACATCGGGGTAGGGAAGACCACCGTCTGCCGGTCCCTCCTGGGCAGGCTCTCTGCAAGGTTCACCACGGCGCTCGTGCTGAATCCGATGCTGACGGAGAAGGAGCTGATCCGCGGGATCCTGGACGATTTCGGCGCGGGTCTTGCCAACGGCACGAAGAAGGATTGCCTTGATGCACTGAACCGGTTCCTTCTCGTCGAGGCGGGTTGCGACAGACGCCCCGTGCTGATCGTCGACGAGGCGCAGAACCTCTCGCCCTCCCTGCTGGAGCAGGTCCGCCTCCTCTCCAACCTGGAGACGGAGAAGCGCAAACTGATCCAGATCGTGCTGATCGGGCAGAAGGAGCTCAAGGAGAAGCTTTCCCTCCCTTCGCTGCGCCAGCTGGACCAGCGGGTGACCGTTCGTGCGGAGATCCTGCCGCTGACCCGGAAGGAGACCACGCGGTACATCGACCATCGCCTTGGAGTGGTGGGAGGGGCGGGACGAACGTTTCTTTCGGCCGGGGCGGAACGGGCGATCTTCCGTCATTCGAAGGGCGTGCCGAGGAAGATCAACATGCTCTGCGACCGTGCCTTTCTTTCCTCCTATCTGAGGGGAGGGACGGGGATCGAGCGAAAGGACGTGCGCCGGGGAGTGGAGTCCCTTTCGGATGACCAGGGAA
>JBAUKK010000218.1:0-2399 GCA_049577645.1 Candidatus Deferrimicrobiaceae bacterium | reverse complement strand
CCATCGTCTCTTTCCTCAATCGCGCGAGGACCGGCGGACATGCGGCGGCACGGCCCCGCATCCACCCCTTGAACTCGTCGACCGCGGAAATCCTTCCGATCAGCTCGTGGAGCGCAGCGGGCGGCAGGTCCTTGAGCCTGGCGTCGAGCCTTCCTTCCATCGGGTCGCCTCCCTGGATGGAGGGAATATATACGATTACACCCGATTCGTCTATCGATGCTTGACTGGCACGCGGGGGGAAGTAAAGTCGATGAAGCGGGCGGCCGGGCAGGCCGCTACTACGATTTTGTCCCGAGGAGGCAGAGCATGGCGTTGACACAAAGACTGGAGACGATCTACCAGGACATGATCAAGCGGAATCCGGGGGAGGCCGAGTTCCATCAGGCCGTGAAGGAGGTCCTCGATTCGCTGGGGCCGGTCCTCGTCAAGTACCCGGAGTACGCCGAGGCGAAGATCATCGAGAGGATCTGCGAACCGGAGCGGCAGCTGATCTTCCGGGTGCCCTGGCAGGACGACCGGGGAGAGGTCCAGATCAACCGCGGGTTCCGCGTGCAGTTCAACAGCGCGCTGGGTCCGTACAAGGGAGGGCTGCGGTTCCACCCCTCGGTGTATCTGGGGATCATCAAGTTCCTCGGGTTCGAGCAGATCTTCAAGAATTCCCTTACGGGGCTCCCGATCGGCGGGGCGAAGGGAGGCTCCGACTTCGACCCCAAGGGGAAGTCCGACAGCGAGGTGATGCGGTTCTGCCAGAGCTTCATGACCGAGCTGTGGAGGATCATCGGGGAGTATACGGACGTTCCCGCCGGGGATATCGGCGTGGGGGGCCGGGAGATCGGCTTCATGTTCGGGCAGTACAAGCGGCTCACCAACAGGTTCGAGTCGGGCGTCATCACCGGAAAGGGGCTGGTCTACGGCGGGAGCCAGGTCCGCACCGAGGCGACCGGGTACGGCTGCGTCTACTTTGTCGAAGAGATGCTCAAGCACCGGAAGACCGGTCTGAAGGGGAAGAAGGCCGTCGTCTCCGGCTCCGGGAACGTCGCGATCTACACCATGGAAAAAGTCCATCAGCTGGGAGGCAAGGTCATTGCGTTGAGCGACTCGAACGGGGTGATCCACGACGAGAAGGGACTGACTCTGGACACGGTCAAGGTCCTCAAGGAGGTTGAGCGGCGTCGCATCAAGGACTACTGCGAATACCACCGGAGCGCCAGGTTCATCCCCGGCGGGAACATCTGGGACATCGCGTGCGACGTGGCGTTTCCGTCGGCGACCGAGAACGAGGTCACGGCGAAGGACGCCAAGAAGCTGATCAAGAACGGCTGCATCGCCATCGGCGAGGGGGCCAACATGCCGACGACCCCCGAGGGGGTGAAAGTCTTCATCGATGCCGGGATCGCCTACGGCCCCGGAAAGGCGGCCAACGCGGGAGGGGTGGCGACCTCCGGGCTCGAGATGCAGCAGAACGCAAGCCGCGAGGCGTGGGGGTTCGCCGAGACCGACGCCAAGCTTCACGCGATCATGAAGAACGTGCATCAGATCTGCTCCGAGGCCGCCGAGGAGTTCGGCTCTCCCGGCAACCTGGTCAACGGGGCCAATATCGCCGGGTTCCTCAAGGTGGCGCGGGCGATGTCCGCCCATGGGGTGGTGTGAGCGTGTAGACGGGTAACGACAGTAAGGCAACGAAGAGGCCGCCGGGGAAACCCGGCGGCTTTTTTCCTCTGTGCGCCCGTAACGGCGTTGCGCACCCTCTCCGCTGCCCCGTGGACGATCCTCGTTACGAAGCTCGGATACACCGTCGGATTCCTCATCGTCGTTCTCGGGAGGCAGCAGCTGTTCACGGAAAACACGATCACGGTAATTCTGCCCCTCCTGCGCCAGCGGGATCTCGCGACATTCCTCCAGGTCGTTCGCATCTGGTCGGTAGTCCTTGCCGCCAATCTCGCAGGGGCCCTCGCATTCGCCTGGACGATAGGAAATGCAGGGATCTTTGAACCGGAAATCCCCGAATCGTTTGCGCATATCGGCATCAACGCGATGGCGACGAAAGGATTTTTCGACACCTTTATCAGGGCGATCTTCGCCGGATGGCTGATCGCCCTGATGGTGTGGCTGCTGCCCGCAGCCGAAACGGCGCGCGTTTCGGTGATCATTATTATTACGTACATGGTGGCCATAGGAAATTTCACCCACATCATCGCGGGCTCCGTCGAGGCCATCTACACCGTCGTCACGGGAAGCGGATCCTGGGGGCGTTACCTTGCCGGATACATGGTTCCTGCATTGCTTGGAAACGTCGTGGGCGGGGTCTCTCTCGTGGCGGCCCTCAATCACGCCCAGGTCACGGCGGGGGGTAATAGGAAGTAAAGCCCTCCGGGAGGGCACCGGATGCCAAAAGCGGC
>JBAUKK010000217.1:0-8990 GCA_049577645.1 Candidatus Deferrimicrobiaceae bacterium | reverse complement strand
TCGTAGTAGCGGCCTGCCCGGCCGCCCGCTTCATCGACTTTACTTCCCCCCGCGTGCCAGTCAAGCATCGATAGACGAATCGGGTGTAATCGTATATATTTCCTCCATCCAGGGAGGCGACCCGATGGAAGGAAGGCTCGACGCCAGGCTCAAGGACCTGCCGCCCGCGGCGCTCCACGAGCTGATCGGAAGGATTTCCGCTGTCGACGAGTTCAAGGGATGGATGCGGGGCCGTGCCGCCGCCTGTCCGCCGGTCCTCGCGCGATTGAGGAAAGAGACGATGGGGTTCTCGGAGGACGTGGCGGTTCGGTTCTCCACCCGGGCCTACTTTCCGCTGCCGCACAACCCTCCCTTGGGACGGCGGCATCCCGGCAAATGCGGCGGAGAACCTTCACGGAGGGCCGGTTACGGCAACCTGCTTCGGTCCGTATTCGACGGCTATCACGACATGGAGTTCGGGGAGGACCTCATGCTCCGGTTCCACGGGCTGCTGTTCCGCCATGCGGGCGTTGACCGGCCGCACCTCGGACAGTACAAAAGCGTACCCGACAAGCCGTCGGTCTACCGTTACGACAGGATGGAGTCCCCGGCGCTCCGCCCGACGGAGCCGCATCTCGTCCCGAAGGAGATGGAGATCCTGACGCGCTGGACGGCGTCACGCCTGCGCTCTTCCGATTTTCACCCCCTCCTGGTCACCGCTTCCTTCCTCCTCGAGTTTCTCGCCATCCGTCCCTTCGCGGACGGCAACGGACGGATGAGCCGGGTCCTCGCCAACCTCCTCCTCCTGCAATCCGGTTACGAATACCTTTCCTACCTCTCGCTGGACAAGGTCATCGCGAACCGGGAGATGGACTATGCCTTCGCCTTGCGAAGAGGGCAGGCAAAACGAAACTCCCCCCGCCCGGACATCACGCCGTGGCTTCGGGCGTTTCTCGACTTGCTGCAGACGCAGGCGGCCGAACTCCGCGCCATCCTGGATAACCGTCCCCGGGAAGACCTCCTTTCGGGAAACCAGCGAGCCGTCCTGTCCCTGCTCGATCGCCATCCGGAGGTGAGCATTCGCCTGGTCTGCGGGGAGCTCGGCATCCCCCGCGATACCGCGAAGCAGGTCCTCGCTCGTCTCTACGACCTGGACCTGGTCCGCCGCACGGGGGCGGGGCGGGCTACGCGATACCATCTCCTTCCCTTGTCACCCGGCTAGGAGTCCTTCTCCGAGTTCGGCAAGGTAGCAGATCGCCCGCTGCCCCGGCGAATTCGCGTTCAGGTAGACCGCCCGCCCGCCGGAAGCTTCGGGAATGTCGATGACACGAACAACGTCGGCCCACCGGGCATCTTCCGGGAGCAAGGTTGCCAGACGGTTTTCCTTCCGCTCGAAGAACTCCTCGTTGAGGGAGTTCCCCTTCTTCCCGTAGTAGACGGCGAGGTAGAGCATGTTCGCCTCGACCAAATCGTTGAAGAAGTGGGTCCCGAGGGAGACGTCGGGGACGACGTCCCCCTGCATGCCTACGATTTCGCAGAGGATCGACACCGTGTTGATCTCCGCGAAGGAGACGGGGACCCCCAGCGACGGGGTGCTCGTCCCCCACCGACCCGGCCCGAGCAGCATGATGGTCTTTCTCTCCCCCGCCTCCTCCTCCACGTGCGTCAACCTGCCGATCATGCGCGCAATGGAATACCGGTCGGTGACCGGCATCTGCATGTAGGCGGAGGGCACCACGTAGATCAGGCGCTCCACCGTGGTGAACGAGCTTTGCCCAACGATCGTCCCCTGGGCCTCGAGGACCACATCCTCCGGGGCAAGGGTGTCCGGAACGGGAACGATCCGTCCCCCCTCCCGCACCTGCAGCGGGCGGCACTGGACGAGATTGATCCGATTGCTGCCGTCCGACAGGAAGTTCGCGGTGAATTCGACATCGACCGGATACTCGTAGGCATCCCGCAGGATCTTGAGCATCTCCCGGATATCCTCCACGAACTCCGTCTTCGAAAGGAGCCTGTCGAACGTCAGGACCCACGGAGAGGGGACGGATGGTCTGCCGTTCCCGAAGCGGTCGGACGGAACACTTTTCTGGGTGGCGAACATCCCGACGGGAAGGGAGGGACTCTCCTGCAGAACTTTTTCGAAGAGAAGCGAGCAGAACTGGTTCTCCGCAAGGTCGAGAACGTCGACCCTCCTCTGGGCGTACTCCATCACTTCATCGAGGTTCGCCTCGGGACGCCGGAGCGGCGCGTTCAAGGCGACCACCCGCGTGTAGTCGTCGTCGCTCCGGTTGACCGCCCTCGTGCCCAGCCCGAAGACCAGCCGGATGACGCCGGACTCGGGATCGATGTACTCGCTCCACGCGTACGGGTTGTACGAAAGCCCGACGCCCGCGATGTGCGGATAGTACAAGTGGCCGTGAAAGGCCCCGGACACCCTCTGCACCAGGATCCCCATCTGCTCGTCCCTGTCGAGAAGCCCCCGGTGGGCCCGGTAGAGGAGCGCCTCCCGGCTCATGCTGCTCGCGTAGACGATCTTGACCGCCGACAGGAAGGCGGACAACCGTTCCTCCGGCGACCCCTGGTTCGGGCAGAAGACGCTTTCGTACTTGCCCGTGAACGCGTTGCCGAACCCATCCTCCAGCAGACTGCTCGACCGGACGATGATCGGGGACTGGCCGAAGTATTCGAGCATGGTAACGAACTGCTCCCGGAGGAAGGAGGGAACGGTTCCCGACAGGATTTTTTCCTGCACATCCTCGAAGCCGTCGAGGAAGGTCGCGGGGGTCCGCTGGCTCCGGCGGATCCCCCAGCACCCGTTCCGGACGAGGTAGGTGTAGAAGACGTCCGACCCGATGTAGAAGGAGTCGTGCCGCTCCAGCTTCTCCTGCCACTTCCCGTCCGCCCGGCGCAGGATGGCGCGGGCCAGGAGCATCCCGACCGATTTCCCCCCGAGCAGCCCCGTTCCGATCATGCGCTTCCGGATGGCGAGAAGGTCGGACAGGTCGAGGTACTTCAAGGCGAGGGAGATGATCCGCTCGTCGCGCGTCACCATCATGCGAAGAAGCCACCGGTAAAGATTGTCCGCCTCTTCGGGGGGCATCTCCCCGCTCTCGACGTGGTCCAGGGCTTCCTTCGCCTGGACGAACTTCCTCTCCCAGATGTCGAGCGTCCGGGAGACGGAGTCGGCCGGAAGCGACGTGATCCCGTCCAGAACTTCCGCCAGGACGGAACTCTCGGCCACCGGCAGGAACTCGTCCTTCTCCCAGACGTGAGGAAGGTACATCGTGGGGGAGTACCGCTTGTCGACCTTCAGGGGGTGCACGTAGAGCCTGTCCCCGTGGCGGAAGATGTCAAGAAAGAGCTGCGTCGTCTCCCGGATGGCGGAGACGGCATCCATGGAGTGAAAGCCCCGGAACAGCGCGAAGTACGTCACGGTGTCCAGCTCGAAGAGATACGGGCAGGTCACCATGAAAAAATTCCCCAGCATCAGGTCGCTGTACCAGTCGGCGGCGAGGTCCGACAGGCAGTCGAAGACGTAGTACGCTCCCCTGCCGGAACGTTCGATCACCTTGTGGATCTGGGCGGTGAACGTCTCGAACCCGACTTCGGGGGAGAGAACGTGAATCTCCGCGCCGCAATTCTCAGGAAGCAGCGCCGGATGGCGGGCAAACCGGAAGTAGACGAGCTTCCTGCCGTTCCGGAGCGCGTTTTCGCTGAACGACTCCACCAGGACCGAGTAGTCGTCGACCAGGTCGATGCGCCAGACGATGTTGTCGCCCGGGATCACCCTCTCGATCACACGGTCCAGGCTTGGCAGCCCGGTCCCCGGAGTTTGCAGAGCAGAGTCCATCACCTCTCCCCCTTTTCGCTTATCCCGGGCGACAACGTGCGCGGCGGGTTTCCCCGCCGGGTCCCCGGGAAGGCGTCGTACGCGCTCACGGTGCCCATTTCCAATCCCGGATCTCCGGCATGTCCTCGCCGTGCCGGTTGATGTACTGCTTGTGCTCCAGGAGACGGTCCCGGATCTCCTGCTTCATATACCCTGCCTTCGAGCCCAGCGCCGGTACCCGGTCGATCACGTCCTCCGCGAGGTGGAACCGGTCGAGGTCGTTCAAAACCACCATGTCGAACGGAGTCGTGGTCGTTCCCTCCTCCTTGTACCCGCGCACGTGGAGGTTCCCGTGGTTCGTCCTCCGGTAACTCAGGCGGTGAATGAGCCACGGGTATCCGTGGAAGGCGAAGATGATCGGCCGGTCCTTCGTGAAGATGGCGTCGAAATCCCGGTCGGAGAGGCCATGGGGGTGCTCGCTCTGCGGCTGGAGCCGCATGAGGTTCACCACGTTGACGACCCGGACCCGGAGCTCGGGCGCCATCCTCCGCAGGAGAGAGACCGCCGCGAGGGTCTCCAGGGTCGGGACGTCCCCCGCGCACGCCATCACGACATCCGGCGCGGCTCCCCCGTCGTTGCTGGCCCATGCCCAGATCCCGATCCCCGCCGTGCAATGCCTGATCGCCTCGTCCATGGAGAGCCACTGGAGGGCGGGCTGCTTCCCGGCGACGATGACGTTGACGTAATCCCGGCTCCTCAGGCAATGGTCGGTCACCGACATAAGGGTGTTCGCGTCGGGGGGAAGGTAGACCCGGATGATGTCGGCCTTCTTGTTCACCACATGGTCGATGAAGCCGGGATCCTGGTGGCTGAACCCGTTGTGGTCCTGCCGCCAGACATGGGAGGTGAGAAGGTAGGTAAGCGACGCGATCGGGCGGCGCCACGGAATGTGACGCGTGACTTTCAGCCATTTCGCGTGCTGGTTGAACATCGAATCGACGATGTGAATGAACGCCTCGTAGCAGGAGAAGAGCCCGTGACGGCCGGTAAGGAGGTATCCTTCGAGCCACCCCTGGCACTGGTGTTCGCTCAGCACCTCCATGACACGCCCGTCGGACGAGAGCCCCTCGTCGGCGGGGAGCAGCTCCGCGACCCACGTCTTGCCGGTGGCCTCGAACACGGCGCCCAGCCGGTTGGAGGCCGTCTCGTCGGGACCGAAGATGCGGAAGTTCCGGGCGTCGGCGTTCGCCTTCATGACGTCCCGGAGGAACGTCCCCATGACCCGGGTCGCCTCCGCATTGACGGCGCCCGGCGAGGGTACGTCGACGGCGTAGCGGCGGAAGTCGGGCATCCGGAGGTCGCGCAGGAGGATCCCCCCGTTGGCATGCGGGTTCGCCCCCATCCTCCGGTTCCCTTCCGGCGCCAGTCCGGTGAGCTCGGAGCGCAGACGGCCTCCTTCGTCGAACAGATCCTCCGGCCGGTAGCTTTTCATCCAGTCCTCGAGAAGCGTCAGGTGGTCCGGGCGGGTGCCCAGACTGGAGAGGGGCACCTGGTGGGACCGCCACGACCCTTCCGCGGGCTTCCCGTCTACTTCCTTCGGCCCCGTCCACCCTTTGGGCGTCCGCAGGACGATCATCGGCCAGCGGGGGCGCGTCGCGTCTCCCGTCGAACGCGCATGTTCCCGGATCCTAAGGATCTCCCCGGTCGCGTCGTCGAGGGCCGCCGCCATCGCCCGGTGCATCGCCTCCGGCTCCTCCCCCTCGACGAAGGCCGGGGCGTACCCGTAGCCGAGAAAGAGCTGTTCCAGCTCCTCCCGCGGGATCCGGGCGAGGATGCAGGGGTTCTGGATCTTGTACCCGTTGAGGTGGAGGATCGGCAGCACGGCCCCGTCCCGCACCGGGTTCAGGAACTTGTTCCCGTGCCAGCCGGTCGCCAGGGGGCCGGTTTCCGCCTCGCCGTCACCCACGACGCACGCGACGACCAGGTCGGGGTTGTCGAAGGCGGCTCCGAAGGCGTGGCTCAAGGCGTACCCGAGCTCTCCCCCCTCGTGGATCGAGCCCGGAGTTTCCGGCGCGACATGGGACGGAATCCCGCCGGGGAACGAGAACTGGGTAAAAAGGCGTTTCATCCCCTCCTCGTCCTGCGAAACGTTCGGATAATATTCGCTGTACGTCCCCTCCAGGTACGTGTTCGCGACGATCCCGGGGCCCCCGTGTCCCGGGCCGCAGACGTAGATCATGTCCAGGTCCCGCTCCTTGATGACGCGGTTGAGGTGGACATAGATGAAGTTGAGCCCCGGGGTGGTCCCCCAGTGCCCCAGGAGCCTCGGCTTGATGTGGCGCAGCGCGAGGGGCTCCTTGAGGAGGGGGTTGTCGTACAGATAGATCTGGCCGACAGAAAGGTAGTTGGCCGCCCGCCAGTAGGCGTCCATCCTGGCGAGTTGCTCGGGCGAAAGCGGATTCTTCATGGCGACCTCCCGGTTGGTCGGCCCGGGAAGCTTCTCCCGGGCGTTTTTCCGCCACGTCCCCGTAAGAGATGGTCAACGGATCCCGGTTTTTGCACGATGGTTCGCATCCCCCGCAGCGGAAAAACGGGGGAGAACCTGAAATTACTATTCCGCCATTGCGAGGGGAATGCAATCCCCCCCTTCCCCGCGGGATCGCCTTGACCGGTGCCGGGCAAATTGAATACGATTCGTTCCAGAAGGGCACGAACGATCCGGAAGGAATCGAGGCGATCGACGACATCCTCGGGGATTTCGACCAGGCGTTGCGGGCGATCTGACGCGAAGGAACCACGCCCCCGGGACGGAAACCGCGGACCGTCCCGGGGGCCGTTACGTAACGATTACACACCCAAATCGCGTCCCAGGAGCATCATGAGGTCCTTCACGGCGATGCCGTCGAGGCGTTTCACGGCGTCGACGACCTCGCGCCGGAGGGACGACTCGACCACATCTTCCGCGAGGTATTCGAACTTTTCCTCCACTCTCTCCCACGACATCGACCGGGTGTGAAACCCCTCGTAGTCAACCTTCTCCTTCGTGAAAAATCTGCCGTCCTTCAAGGTGACCGTGAGCCGGCAGCTGTGCTCGTCCGGGAACCGCTTCGAATACTCGGGGTTCGACACCACCGTCACCCTTTGGAGAAGCGACTGGACGTCGCTGCGGGCGATCCTTTCCGGTTCGTACTGCGCAGGCATCACCTGCCCGTCCAGCGCGGCGGCCGCGACCATGTAGTGCAGGCTGTGGTCGGCCTCCTCCTTCGTGCGGACGGTCGTCTTGTCCCCTTCCACGCCGCCGCCGATGATGAGGTGGGCGACTTCGAAGATATCGATGCGGATCCGGTCGATGTCCGTTCCGGAGAACCCCCGCTCCCGCATCAGCTCGATCATCCCTTCCAGGGCCGACTGGGAGTGAATCTCGGCGTTATACTTCTTGATGATGGTGCGCAGGACCCTCTCCAGGTTTTCCTTCGACCAGTCCAGCGTGAAATCTCCCGCGATCGTCTGGCACCATCCCTTGTTCCCTTCGAACACCTCCCTCGGACCCGTCACCCCCCGCATCGCGAGATACGCCGCCCGCAGGCCGTTGAAAGCGGTATTCGGATAGGCAAGCCCCTTCCAGTGGGACAGCTCGCCGGTGCGGGTTACGCGAAGCGCGTTGTTCGCGGTCCCCGAGACCCCCAGGGCGTTGGCGGTTTTCCAGGTGGAAAGACCAAGCGCCTTGGCCACGCCTGCCGCACTGGCAAACGCTCCCTGCGTGGTGTGATCGAACCCCCGTACCCGGACCGGAGCCTCGTCGCACAGGCGGCACTGCACCTGGTACGCCACGGCCAGGGCCGTCAGGAACTGCCTCCCCGAAGCGAGGGCGTACTCCGAGGCCGCGAGGACGGCCCCGATGTTGTCGCTCGGGTGGCACGTTTCGCCCAGCGCCAGATAGGAGTCGTTGAAATCCAGGTACCGGATCAGCGCTCCGTTGTAGAACGCGGCCCGGTCGGGGGAGGTCCCCCCTCCCCCGATCAGGGTGCACAGCGGGTTTCCCCCGAACTCGTTGATCTCCCGGCGGATCATCCGGATGGGCTCTCCCCGGATGGCACCGAAGGCGCACGCCAGCGAATCGAGCACGCGGACTTTCAGGGCCTCGCGCGACTCGGGCGAAATCTGTTTCCATTCCGCCCGCTCCACGAACGCCGCCATCTCCTCCGAGCGCGACAGCACGCGCTCGCTCCCCATTGCCTTCGCGAGATGATCGAATCGCGCCATTTTGGTCACCTCTTGCCGCCCTTGGCCGCCGGCCCGATAAACTTCGGTCGCGCGGCGGCGGCCTTTCCCGTCGGTTTCCGGTAGGTCACGATTCGGCCCCAGGTGCTCTTCGTTCCCCAGATGCCGGATCGCAGACACTCCAGCTGGACGACCTGGGAATGGTCGACGAACAGGTTGACGTCCGGGCCGAAGTTCTTGATGTACCAGCTGAACACCGCGGGGTCGGCTGCCTCGAACATCACCTTCTCGAGCCCGAGTTCATTGACGATCTTCGCGACCACGTCGGTGCGCCAGCTCCGGACATTTTCGGTGATCCCTTCCGATTCCACCATGATGAGTTGCGCACCCGCATCCAGGTACCGCCTGGCGGCCCGGATCGCCTGGGACGGGTCGATGGTCCCTTCCGCCTCAAGCTCCTCTACGGAGCTTGCACCCCCGGCGCCGAACTGGATGCCGATCTCAGGCTTCGCCTTCATGCCGAGTTCATGCACTCTCTCGACGATTCCCACCAGGTCGTCCAGGGGAACGCTGATGAACCCGTCGGACACCTCCACGATGTCGAACCCCGTCTCCCGGCACTCATCGAGATAGCGGTCCACCATCCCGGGGCCGTGGGTCAGCACCCGCTCGATGAACCCCCCGGTGGACACCAGCACGACGTGCTCGTGGCAAACGTCGATCAGGTCCTTCACCGCCTGCGTAGGCATCAGGGAGAAGGACCCCCCGCTGAACTTGAAGATGTCGACATACGCGCCCATGGTCTCGAAGATGTCTTCCAGGTATCGCTTTCCGACGGGCGCGTAGTACGGACCGCGCATCTCCGTAATCCCGGTAGTGCGCGGTTTCCGCCCTCGCTCATTTATGGGAAGAAACCCGAAGCTTCGATCGAATGAACGTTCCATTTCCGCACCCTCCT
>JBAUKK010000216.1:0-7616 GCA_049577645.1 Candidatus Deferrimicrobiaceae bacterium | reverse complement strand
GGGAAACCGGTGCGGTTTCCTGCGCGGTGACCCGTAAAGAGGTCTGCCTCCCCGGGGCTACCTCTTCCGAAACCATATCCGGAGCAGGCCATCGAAAAGGGAGATCTTCCGAAATCCTGCGACGCCGGGGTGGTGCGGCAAACCCTTTGAGAAGAGGACGCGCGAGAATGCTGAAGATGGAAGAACTGAAGGAACTCACGGAGACGGGGACCGGCCCTTGCGTATCGATCTACATGCCCACCCACAAGGCCGGGAAGGCGACGAGGCAGGACCCGATCAGGTACAAGAACCTGTTGCGCGAGGCGGAGCGGCGCCTCGTTGCGGGCGGCCTCCGGTCGGCCGATGCCCGGGACATGCTCGCAGAGGGCAATACCATGGTACGGGACAGCCTCTTCTGGGGAAATCAGAGCGACGGCCTGGCGGTGTTTTTCTCGGCGGAAACGCACCGACGCCACGTTCTTCCGCTGCCGTTCGAGGAACTGGTCGTAGTCGGCGACCGTTTCCACGTCAAGCCTCTTCTCGCGCTGTTCACGGGGGACGGACGGTTCTACATCCTGGCCTTGAGCAGGAACGACATCCGGCTTCTGCAGGGCACAAGGTTCGGCGTGCGCGAGGTCGACCTCCCGGAAGTGCCGGGGAGCCTCGCCGAGGCCCTCCGGTACGACGACCCGGAGAAATCGATCCAGTTCCGCACGATCGAGCCGCGAGGCGGAGGGAAGCGGCCGGCTGTGTACCACGGGCACGGGGCCGGCGTCGACGACGCGAAGGAAAACCTCCGCAGGTTCTTCCGGCAGGTCGATGCAGGGTTACTCGACGTGCTGGGACAGGAACAGGCTCCGCTCGTCCTGGCAGGGGTCGATTACCTCTTCCCTATCTACAGAGAGGCGAGTACCTACCCCGGTCTTCTGGAGGAGGGAATACCGGGAAATCCCGATACGGCAAGCCCGGAAGAACTGCATCGCCACGCATGGCGGCTCGTACATCCCCGCTTCCTCGTCGCGCAGGAGGAGGCAGGGAACCGGTACCGGGAGCTTATCGGCACCGGGAGGGCCTCCGGGAACCCGAGGGTCGTCGTTCCGGCAGCCTACCACGGAAGAGTGGAAACCCTCTTCGTGGCGGTAGGCGAGCAGCGATGGGGCGCCTTCGATCCGGAGCGCGGGAATGTCCATATGCACAGGAAGAGGAGGCCGCTCGATACCGATCTGCTCGACTTCGCGGCCGTCCACACGTTTCTCAACAGCGGCACCGTCTATGCCGTCCAACCCGGGAAGGTGCCCGGGGGATCGTCGATCGCCTCGGTGTTCCGATACTGAGGGGACTTTCATCCGCACCCCGGCGCCGCTGCACGTGTCCGGCGAAGACGCGTCACCCCTCTTTCCCTTCCCGTTTCCCCGAATCGGGAGTGCTCCACGCGTCAGAGGGATCCATAAACATACCGGGCGGCGGTCGCCGCCGCACTTTCCGGACGGGAGACTCTCCTCGTCATCGAGACCGTACTGGAGCTCCGTGGTAGCCTACGGGGCAGTGATCGGCGCCTCGGTTCTCGGGGCGCTGCGCTGCGCACCGGAATGGTTCCGGATGGAGGCAGGCCGGGCCGTCACGGTCTCCGCTCTCACCTTGGCGTTCGCCCAGCTGTGGCACGTCTTCAACATGCGGGAGGCGGCCTCCGGAATGTTCCGGAACGAGATCACGCGCAACCCGTGGGTCTGGGCGGCGCTGCTTCCGTGCATCGGGCTGCTTGTATCGGCGGTCTATCTTCCCCCGCTCTCCAAGGTCCTGCGCGTGGTCGATCCGGGCCCGGGGGGCTGGGCCGTCGTGATGACGATGAGCCTGGTTCCCCTCGGGTTCGGCCGGGCGTGGAAAGTCTTGTCCCGCTGAGCCGTGGAGGCTTAAAAAAAACTCGGTCGGCCCGAGTCCTTTACGCGGCGGGGATCCTCGTGTCCGGGGGAGAACAGGGTGGCGAACGCATATCGACGGTGCGCAAACCAGCGGTAGAGCGCACGGGAGAAGATCCTCACGATGGGAAAGCGCAAGGTGTGTGCCAGCCAGCCGTACGCGGGGAGGTGTGCGAAGACCTCGGCCGCTGCCTGCTCGCCGGCCAGGACCCTTCCGTCCGGGAGGACGAGGTGTGCCGCCGAAAGGCAGGCGCTTTTCGTAACCTGAGGAAATCGCCGAGGGAGATCCTCCGAGTGGCAGGAAAAAAACTCGAACGTCCCGGGGTCCGACCGGGCCCGGATCCAGTCAACGGCGCCCCGGCATACCGGGCACTCTCCGTCGTAGATGAGAACGGGCCTCGTCATCGGCAGATTCCGACCGGGGGGTATCTTATCTCCAGCGGGAGGCGAAGAAGTCCTCCCCTTCCCAGGCAAGGCTGTCCGCCCGCATCTCCGAGAGGATGTCGAACTCCGCGTTGAACTCGAATACGACGTAGTACCGGTCGTCCTTGTCGATGAAGCGGATCCAGAAGCGGTCTCCCCCCAGGGTCCCCCCGTCCAGGGTCATGATCTCCGGGACGTCCATCGTCCAGCGGGCGAGTATTTCCCGCAGACGGTACGTTACCCCGCGGATGACGAGGGTAGTCGACCCGGACTCGACCTCGCCGTACTTTTTCTCCATTTCTTCGCGCCCGCGCGCATGCCGATCCATGGAAACATTATACCTATATACCCTGCGTTGCCGGCATTCCCCGCGAGATAGCGTGAGCAGGAGCATTTTTCTTGGAAAAAGCAACTGGTTGCCTCTGCCTCCGGATTATGTTTCCTCCTACGGGGTCATCGTCCGGTCGTTCATCACGGAGGACGGCGAGGACGAACACCCCGACGACGACACGGAAGCGACTCCTCCCAAGTCCAAGGGGAAAGGAAAGATCAGGCACTGTCTCCGGAATCATGAGAGGGCGTATCTGCGTGAAGTCCGCGGGATCACGGACACGCACTACTCGATCAACCAGACGGGGGAACCTGCTGGGTACGACTTCCGGGATGGCCTCGTGGATTCCGAAATCCACGGCATAGTTCCCGGGGAAACGGGGATGTCCCCCCGATCGGCGTGGTGGTCCCGAATGCCACCGGAGACGGGTCGATCGGTGTGGCCACCGACGCAGCCGGCGGGGGATGCTCCGGGCGGGCGGGGAGTGGGCGCCGCGTTCCCCTTTTTTCTCCCCCGCGGCAGCTACTGGGAAGGCATGTGTGGAGGACCCGGCTTCCCGCGGTGCCCGGCTCCCATCATCTTTTCCATGTGGTTCAGGTGGGACTCCTGGAGGTCGTCGAGTCTCTTCAGGTGCTCGAGGACGGCTGCGCGGAACACCTCGGGTTCTTTCATCGCCTCCATCTTCTTCTCGCTTTCCCGCAGGTCCGAGACCGCCTTCTTCATCCCTTCAAGATGATTCCCCATCTTCTCCCTCATCGGGGGCATCTCCTCGTTGCCGTGCATGTGCCCGTGGTACTTGCCGCAATTTTCCATGCAGCACTCGCAGCCGTACCCACAGGGGGTTCCGGCATTCGCCATGGACTTGTCCATCGGGGCGCCTTCCGCAGCGGCGGGTGCTGCTTCGGCCGGTGCGGGGACGAGCGCCGGTGCCTTCGTCTCCTCCCCGAAACCCTTCAGGGTGTGATTCTTGCCGTAGAACTTTCCGGCGTCCGTGAAGATCTTGTCGCCCGTCTTTCCCACATGGCAAAAACTGCACGGCTTCTTCTCGGCCTTCCCGTAGGCGGGCTTCGCATTGGCCGCTCCCTGTGCGGCGAAGAGCAGGCATACCCCGGCGACGACAGCGACCGGCCATTTTCCGTAATCTTTCATGTTCGGTCCTCCTCCCTGTTTCCATGAACCCGGTTTTCGGGGACCCGTTAGCTCGATCCCCCGGGCAACAGTGTACCCGGTTCTTCCCGGGCGATGAAAGGACGCTTTCTTAAGGATGCATCGGGGGAAGCAAGGATTATAATGGGAGCGGAAGAAGGCGCCGGCCGGACAACGCAGGGAACCGCAAGAACGCCTGGGGGTGGGTCATGCTGGTAGGACGGAGGATGACGAAGGACCCGAAAACGGTCGGACCCGACGACCCCCTGACGTGCGCCGCGGACATCATGCGTACGTCCCGGATCAATCATCTTCCCGTGGTGGAAGAGGGGAAGCTCGTCGGCATCCTGTCGGACACCGACCTTAGAAACATATCCCTCGCGAGCGACCGTCCCTTCGGTCCGGGGGAACCGAAGCTCCAGGACCGGAAGGTGCGGGAGGTGATGAAGACCGAGGTCTGGTCCCTCACCCCCGAGGATGCCGTGGAGGACGCGCTACTCATCATCCAGCGGCAGAAGTTCGGGGCGCTTCCCGTGCTCTCCGGCGACCGGCTAGTGGGGATCATCACCAAGATCGATATGATCAACGCCTTCATCGATGTCCTGGACATCGACGGCGTGGGCCTGCGGATCGAGGTGAACCTTCCCCGGTCCCTGAACCGGTTCGAGGAGCTCGTCGATGCCGTGCGGGAACTCGGTGTGGGCCTGCGAAGCTGTCTCATCAGGCCGGAGACAAGAGGATCCGACCGGATGGTCGTCCTCCTGCGTCTCGATACGGTCAACGGCCCGATGGTCCGGGGCGCGCTCCGGGCGAAGAAGTTCGACGTCCTCGATCCGGCATCCGATACGCTTTAGCGCATCACCTCGCCTTGCGCCCCACGAGCCGCCGCAGCACGTAGGGCAGGATCCCGCCGTTGTTGTAGTACCGGACCTCCTCCGGAGTGTCGACCCGGGCGATCGCGGGGAACGTCCTCTCCGTCCCGTTCGAGGAGACCCTCACGGACAGGCGCTTTCCCGGCGAGATCCCGCCGGAGATCCCCTCGATCGCGTATGTCTCCTTCCCGGTAAGCCCCAGGGACTCCCTGCCGGCTCCGCTTTCGAACTGAAGGGGGAGTATCCCCATCCCGACAAGGTTGCTCCGGTGGATCCGCTCGAAGCTCTCGGCCAGCACCGCCCGCACGCCGAGGAGCTTGGGGCCCTTGGCCGCCCAGTCCCTCGAGGAGCCGGCGCCGTACTCCTTCCCTGCGATGACGAGGAGGGGGACTCCCTCCGTCTGGTACCGCATTGACGCATCGTAGATCGTCATCTTCTCCTCGTCCGGCAGGTGCGCTGTCCATCCCCCTTCCGTGCCGGGCACGAGCAGGTTCCGCAGGCGGATGTTGGCGAACGTGCCGCGCATCATGACCTCGTGGTTCCCCCGGCGGCTCCCGAAAGAGTTGAAGTTCTCCTTCGCCACGCCGTGGCCGGTTAGGTACTTTCCCGCCGGACCGTCTTCCGGGATGTCCCCCGCGGGGGAGATGTGGTCGGTGGTCACCGAATCGCCCAGGGACGCGAGAACCCGCAGGGCCTTAAGATCCCGCGGAGGGACCGGTTTGGCGGGAAGATCGGTGAAAAAGGGGGGATGCTTGACGTAGGTGGAGGAGGGATCCCAGGAAAAACATTCCTCCTTCGGAACCGGGAGCCCCTTCCACTCCTCGTCACCCTCGAACACCGCCGCGTATTCCTTACGGAACATTTCGGCGCTCACAAAGGAGCGGATCGCCTTCGTGATCTCCTCCTGCGACGGCCAGATATCGCGGAGCATGACGGGGAGGCCGTTGGGGTCGAACGCGACAGGCTCCCGCAGCAGATCGATGTCCATGTTTCCCGCGAGAGCGTAGGCTACGACAAGTGGCGGGGAGGCGAGGTAGTTGGCCCGGCTCATCGGATGGATGCGCCCCTCGAAGTTGCGGTTTCCGGAAAGGACGGACGCGGCGACCAGGTTCCCCCGGCGGATGCCCTCGGCGATCGGTTCGGGAAGAGGTCCCGAGTTACCGATGCAGGTGGTGCACCCGTATCCGACCAGGTGGAACCCCAAGGCCTCCAGATAGGGGGTAAGACCGGCCTTGGCAAGGTACTGGCTCACGACCTTCGACCCCGGAGCAAGGCTTGTCTTGACCCATGGTTTCGTGCGGAGCCCCCGTTCGACCGCCTTCTTGGCGAGCAGTCCGGCGCCGAGCATGACGGCCGGGTTGGAGGTATTCGTGCAACTGGTGATCGCGGCGATCACGATCGATCCGTCGTAAAGACGGAAGGAGGTCCTGCCTATGGTGACCAGCACCCCGTCCGACACCGATTCCCCCGGCGGCGGCATGTCCGGTTCTTCCGACGGGCTTCCCCCTTCGGCAAGCCACCGTCCATGGTCGTCGGGAGAGGGCGCCTTCGGTTCCTTTCCCCAGCCGACGAGGGATTCGGAAAACGAAACCCTGGCTTTGCTCAGGGGCACCCGGTCCTGCGGTCGCTTCGGCCCCGCCAGGCAGGGCTCGACGGTGGCCAGGTCGAGGGAGAGGGTATCCGAGAATTCGGGGTCCAGGGCATCTCCCCCGTGGAACAGGCCTTGCCGTTTGCAATACTCCTCCACAAGCGCAACCTGCTCCCGGTTCCGTCCGGTAAACAGGAGATAGGAAATCGTTTCCTCGTCCACGGGGAAGAAACCGACGGTGGCGCCGTACTCCGGGGACATGTTGGAGATCGTCGCCCGGTCGGGCAGCGAAAGGGAGGAGAGCCCCGGTCCGCAGAACTCGACGAATTTCCCCACGACTCCCTTCGCCCGCAGCATCTGGGTGACGGTCAGGACGAGGTCGGTCGCCGTGGCACCTGCCGGGAGCCGCCCGGAAAGCCGGCACCCCACCACTTCGGGAACGAGCATGGAGACCGGCTGGCCGAGAAGCGCGGCCTCCGCCTCGATGCCGCCGACCCCCCAGCCGACGACCCCCAGGCCGTTGATCATCGGGGTATGGGAGTCGGTGCCGACGAGGGTATCGGGGTACGCCTGTGTCCCCTGCCCGATCCTTTTCCGGAAGACGACGGGGGCCAGATATTCGAGATTCACCTGATGGCAGATCCCGGTCCCCGGGGGGACCACCCGCAGGTTCCGGAACGCTTCCTGTCCCCATCGTAAAAAGGCGTACCGCTCCCCGTTTCGCCCCATCTCGCGCGCCACGTTCGCGCCGAAGGATATCGCCGAACCGAACCGGTCCACCTGGACGGAGTGGTCGATGATCAAATCCGCGGGCATCAGCGGGTTGATCTTCCCGGGGGTACCCCCCATGCGGCGGGCGGCATCGCGCATGGCGGCGAGGTCGACCAGGGCCGGAACTCCGGTGAAGTCCTGAAGCAGCACGCGGGCGGGGCGAAATGCGATCTCCCGTTCCGGCGATTCGCCGGGGTTCCAGCGGGCCAGGGCCTCGATGTCCTCCGGACGCACGGATGTGCCGTCCTCGTGGCGCAGCAGGTTCTCCAGGAGTACCTTGAGGGACAGCGGCAGCCGGGAGACATTCCCCACGCCGCGTTTCTCGAGAGCATCCAGGCGAAAGATCTCGTAATCCCTTCTTCCGATGGTCTCTCTCGCCCTCGCGCCGAAGCTGTTGCCGGTCTTCCCCATGGCCCCTCCCCATGTCGGTGGTAGAAAAATGGTATCACGGACGGCGAAACCATTTCCTTCCGGAAAAGGATTTCCCCGCGGAGGAGGATCGACCTTCCCGCGCATGACAGGAATCGTCGGGAGTTACCCGGCATCCCATATGGGCGGGAGAGAACACACGGGGAGGGTAGGACCCATGA
>JBAUKK010000215.1:0-15891 GCA_049577645.1 Candidatus Deferrimicrobiaceae bacterium | reverse complement strand
CACCCGCCTCGGCTATCGGGAGTAGAGAGGCCGGCGCTTCCGTTCCCCATCCGGACCCGATCGGTCCCGGAATGTCTTGACACCCCCCACCGGCAAATGGGAATTCTTCAAATGAATGATGGTTCATTCAAGGGGGGACGAAATGGCGCGGCCAGCAGACCGGGGGGGGACAAAGGCAAAGCGGGAACGCATTCTGCGGGCGGCGATTAAAATCTTCTCCCAGAAGGGATTCTTCAGTTCCAAGGTATCCGACATCGCCCGGTCGGCTGGGGTTGCCGACGGGACGATCTACCTGTATTTCAAGAACAAGGACGACCTCCTCATCTCCCTGTTCGAGGAAAAGATGGCCGAGGTCGTGGCCGACGTCCGGGAGCGCGTCGCTTCGGGGGACGGGGCGCTCGCCCGCCTGAAGATCTTCATCGAGAACCACATGAACCTGCTCGTCCGGGAAGCCGGTCTCATCGAGGTTCTCCAGGTGGAACTTCGGCAGAGCAACAAGTTCATGAAAGAATACGTCCCCGTGAAATTTCTCGAATATCTCGATGTGATCAGCGAGATTCTCGAACAGGGGATACGGGAAGGGACGTTTCGGCGGGAGTTGAACGTGGCGGTGGCCCGCAGGGCGGTGTTCGGAGCCCTCGACGAGATCGCACTGGCCTACGTGCTGTCCCGGAAACGGAAATACGACCCTGCCGGCGCGGCGGCCGAAATCTACCGCATCTTCGCGGAAGGGTTTTGCAGGGGAGCCCGGAACAGGGAGGGCAGGACATGATCGGCTTCGATCTGACACAGGAGCAGACCGCACTTCAGGATATGGCGAGAAAATTCGCCGCCAATGAGATCCGCCCCAAGGCGGTCGAATGCGACCATGCGGGGACGTTTCCCGAGGAAATCTTCGAGAAGGCGTTCGGGCTCGGCCTGATGAGCGGGTACATCCCGGAAGAGTACGGCGGCCTCGGGCTGAAGGCGCTGGACACATGCATCATCGAAGAGGAACTGGCGTGGGGGTGTTCCGGGATCGCCACCTCGATGACCTGCAACGGCCTTGCGCTGACGCCGATTCTTGTCGCGGGGACGGAAGACCAGAAAACGAGGTTTGTCGCCCCCTTCGCGGAGAAGCTCCAGTACGCCTCCTTCTGTCTGACCGAGCCCGGGGCCGGCTCCGACGCCGGGGGAATCGCGACGACCGCCAAAAAGGAGGGGGGCCATTACCTCCTTAACGGCCGCAAGTGCTTCATTACGAACGGAAGCTATGCATCGCAATATACGGTGTTTGCCTCCACGGACCGCTCCAAAGGGCACAAGGGGCTGTCCGCCTTCGTCGTTCCGAGATCGCTCCCCGGCGTGTCCGTCGGAAAGAAGGAGGACAAGATGGGGCAACGGGCCTCGGACACGGCGGACGTGCTCTTCGAGGACGTGAAGGTCCCGGTCGAAAACCTCCTGGGCAAAGAAGGCGAAGGATTCAAGATCGCCATGATTACGCTGGACTACGCCCGTCCTACGGTGGCGGCCATGGGCGTGGGCGTTGCCCGTGCTGCGTTCGAACTGGCGATGCAGTATTCGAAGGAGCGCACGCAGTTCGGCGTTCCCATCGCCATGAACCAGGCGATCCACTTCCTGCTGGCCGACATGGCGATGGATATCGAGGCGGCCCGCCTTCTCACTTACAAGGGGGCCTGGATTCTCGATGAGGGGAAGCGCAACACCAAGGAGTCTTCCTTCGCCAAGGCATTCGCCGCCGATCTCGCGATGCGGGTCACCACCGACGCCGTGCAGATATTCGGCGGGTACGGGTACATGAGGGACTATCCCGTGGAGAAGTTGATGCGCGATGCGAAGCTCCTCCAGATCTACGAGGGAACGAGCCAGATCCAGCGCATGGTGATCGCCAAGGAGATCATGATGCGGTAGGAGAAGCCGATCCCCGCGTCAGGAGTCGCGGCGGGCGAGAGCGAGGAGCCCGTCCGCCGATGCGTGCAGCTCCTCCCTCCACGACAACCCCCCGAGAAACGCCTCCGGGATCCCCGTTGCCCCTACGTATCCGCCGGCCAAGCTGCCCGCCATCGCGCCGTTCGCTTCGGCCTCGTGGCCGAAATTCACTGCGGAGAAGACCGCGGCGCCGTAATCCTCGGGGTTGCGGAGGAAGCAGGCCCAGGCGAAAGGAATCCCCTCCGAAACGGATGCGCCGTTTCCGAGAGCCTCCTGGACATCCGCCATCTCGGCGCGTCGAAGGAGAAGTGCCGTGAGTTCGGTGCCAAGCTTCCTCCAGAGCGCGGGAGCGGTCCTTCCGCTTTTGCCCCGGGAGGAACGGTCGATTTCGATGCCGGATACGACGTGGGAGAGCCCCCGCGCGAATCCCAGCACATCGAGAGCGCCGGCGGGAGTGTGCAACAGGCGCGCGATGGCGACGGCCTGTACGATTGCCCCCGCGATCGCCGCCGCGTGGGGGTGAGTGATGCTTGCTTCGATGCCGGCCTCCAGCTTCAGACGCCGGAAGTTCCCCGCGCGCAGAAGGGCGAGCGGGGTGAGTCGCGCTGCGGGGGCCGTCTCCGGAACGGTTGCTCCCGCTTCGAACCAGGGGAACCCCCGGTCGGACAGATTGCGGGTGAACTCCGCATGGTGTCCCGATCCGGGCAGGCGCCGGGATTTTACGTAGACGGAAGCGATCCCCTCGGGGTCGAGCTTGCGAGCTTTGAGGAGGGCGCGGGACAGGAGAAGACAGGCGGGCGGAGAGCCGTCCTGCCCCGGTCCTCCCAGGGTATCCGGTGTCGAGTCCCGACCGATCTTTCCGTACAGTTCCCGGATGTCCCGGGGGGAAAGCCCCTGTGACGCCCTGCCCAGGATCTCTCCGATTGCCGCGCCGAGAAGGGCCCCCCGGAACCGGTCCCGGTAGTCGATCCCCCCGACAAACTCGAATGTCTGCGATTCCCCCTTCGACATATACGAGGGGACTTTCGTTTTCCGGACGAGAAACTGATAGATCGCCTCCGGTTCCTTTTCGAACAGGAGCGGCTGGTCGGCCTCCCGTTTCGCCATGCGCGATACTTTACGCTCGGCCTGCAGGGCAAGCGCCCGTGCCATCTCCCAGAAATCCTCGTTCTCCTTGAGGGGGATTTTCGGCAGGGATTGCAGCAGACTCGAAGCGACCTCTTCCGGGGAATCGGCCAACAGGTCGATATGCCCCCCGGGCATGCCGGGCTCGTCCGCCCCGGCACCGGCCGCAATGGCCTGCCCCTCCGCAGGGGAGAGCTCCTCCCGTTTCCCCGTCTCGGGAAAGCGGGAGGCTCGCCCCGGGGCAAGACCTTCCCGTCCCGGAAATCCCCCGAAATGGAGCTCCATCATTTTGTGGATCTGGGAGGGGGAAAATCGCATCGTTTGCAGGATCTCCAAGAGAGTTTCCGCCCGGGGTATCCTGCCGCCGTATACGACCTGCCGGAGCAACTCGTAACTGTACCGGAAATCCTTCCTGTCCTCGGCGAATTTCTTGAGGGAAGAATATCCGAGGTTCTCGATCCGTTTCCGCAATATTTTCGATAGAAAATTCGGGGTAAGGTCATCCATTTGTTCGTTGCCTCCGCTGGGCGGTGTCCCTACGGAGGGGTATTTTACAATATAAATTGTAAAGTAACAAAATGTTATTTATTTATAAAAAGGAAAGTTGTTTTTAGGGTAATAAAGTTGTTTGCCGGTGGAGAATCTACAGGGATTCGGCGACGAGTTCCGCGATGTCTTTTGCCTGGAACGAGTCATCAAGATTGTAGAATTTGATGGCGTCGTCGAACATGGTGAGGCAATACGGGCAGGAGGAACCTGTCGCATTGGCCCCGGTGCGCAAAAGCTGGTCGAAACGGATATGGTTGATCCTCTTCCCCGGGATCTCGAGCCACATGCCCCCTCCGCCGGCTCCGCAGCAGAAACCCCTCTCCCTGCTCTTCACGGGTTCATTGACTATAATCCCCGGAATGGACCGGAGTGTTTCCCGCGGGGCGTCGTAGATGTCGTTGTGCCTGCCGAGATAGCAGGAATCGTGAAACGCCACCAGACGGTCGATCGGTTTTGACGGCGTGATCTTTCCTGCCTCGATGAGGTTCCGGAGCAGGACCGAGTGGTGAATCACCTCGACGTTGACCCCGAACTGCGGATACTCGTTGCGGAGGGTATTGAAGCAGTGCGGACACTGGGTGATGACCTTTTTCACGCGGTAGGATGCGAAGGCCTCCTTCACCATCTCCACCATCCCCAGCTGGAAGAGACCTTCCTCCCCGAGACGGCGGGCGGACTCGCCGCAGCACATCTCCTCGAGACCCAGCGTGGCATAGTCAACGCCTGCCCGATGGAGCAGCGAGACGATCGTGCGCGTAACCTTCTGGTTTCGGGGGTCGTACGCTCCGGCACACCCCACCCAGTACAGGTACTCGAACTCCTTCTTGTCCGCCGCGAAGGGGACGGAAAGCCCGCGCGCCCACCGGGTCCTGTCGTCCCGGGGCAGTCCCCAGGGGTTCCCGGTGTCCCCCATTTTCCGCAGGGCGGTTCGGGCCGAGTCGGGGATCTTCGCATCCGCGACGTACCCGCGGCGGACGTCGACGATCATGTCGATGTGCTCGATCAGTACCGGGCACGCCTCCATGCACGCGCGGCATGTCGTGCACGCCCAGATCTCGTCAGGGAAGAGAACCTCGGAAGTGAAGGCCGGCACGATGGGTTTCCCGGTCTTCTTGTCGATGGATGCCGCAGAGGGTACAAGGCGAAAGAACTGGTCCCGGCTCATCTGGTCTTTTGTTTTCAGGACCACGTCCCGGGGGGACAGCGGCATCTCGGCGGCGAACGCGGGGCATTCGTCCTGGCACCGGCCGCACTTGGTGCAGGCGTCCGAGGAGAGGAGCTGTTTCCATGAGAAGTCCTCCACGTTGACGGCTCCGGGCTTCTCCTCCTCCTCGATGTCCGGAACCGGCTGGAGCGCCCCCTTGGGGCGCGACGAACGCAAGAAGATGTTCACGACGCCCGCTCCCAAATGAAACATCTTGGAGAAGGGGATTGTCGCGAGGAAAGCGAAGGCGAGAAGGAGGTGCGTCCACCAGAGCCCCCGGTGGAGCGAAAGCAGGCTCTCGAGCGAAGCACCCTCGAAGAAGGGGGTGATCGCGTTGCTTACGAAGGACACGGGGGCCGCCGCGGGCCGCGTCGCTGCGATGCGGACCGCCTCCACCAGAAACCCCGTCACCCCGATCGCCCCGATCAGCAGCAGCTGCAGGAGGTCGTCGCCGTCCCCGGTAAGACCTTTCGGCCGGAAGAGATACCTGCGGACCAGTGCGACGAAAATTCCCGCGATCAGAAGCAGCCCGAACGTGTTGGCGAACAGCTTGAAGATGATGTAGAAATTGCCGTCCAGGATCCGGATGCCGAAATCGTATTCGACCGCGACGAGGCAAGTGACGATGAACAGGACGATGAACGCGGAATAGATGGCGAGGTGCATCAGCCCGCCGATCTTCCTCTCGAGCACCTTCTGTTGCCCGAGACCGATCTTCAGGGCGTCCACCGCGCGTTCCCACGGGTTGTCCAGCCGGTCCTCCCGTTCCTCCCTTCCCCGTCGGTACGCCCCGATCCGCTCGGAGAGCCCCCAGGCGAAGATGAGGATCACGATGCCGAGCAGGGAATACATGATGACAGCCGCCAAAGGAGGCAGATTCCACATGATTTCCCGGCCGACGGTTTTCAAGAGGAGGCTCCTGGTCAAGGGTTCGGCGGATAGTTCTATCAGAACGGCGCGGGTGCCGTAAAGGTAAATCTTCCTCCTACGCGGGACGCATTTCTCGCTATACTGGAGGGCATTCCAGCCAGGAGGATTCGGGCATGGCGGTGAAGTGGACGGAGGACCTGTCCGTGGGAGTGGGCGTCATCGACGCCCAGCACAAGGAATTGTTCGCAACGGCCGACGCACTCCTGGAGGGCGTCGGAAGGGGCGAGGGGCAAGGCGAGGTGACGAAAGCGGTCGCTTTTCTCGAGGAGTACGTGGAGAACCACTTCCGGATGGAAGAGATGTACATGAAGCGGTACAGCTATACCGGCTACCCCGAGCACAAGATCGAGCACACGACCTTCATCGGTGATTTCTACGACATGCGGCAGGAACTCGACAACAACGGAGTGACTCCCGAGCTGACGGTGCGACTCGCGGAAAAGCTCGGCGACTGGCTCGTAAACCACATCGGCCGGATGGACAGGGCGCTCGGGGCGTTCCTGAGAGAGCGCAGATAAAGGAGCCCCCGGCGGGAGCTCCCGGCCGGTGTGATAAACTGATTCGATGAACGGCCAGGCGATTTCCGCTCTCCGGGAGGTGTTCGGGGAGCGGTTCGACACGTCGCGCGAACAGTGCATCTGCTACTCCTACGACGCCACGGGGAAGATGTTCCTCCCGGAGGCGGTCGCCTTTCCGGTGAGCGCGGAAGAAGTCCGCCGGACCGTCCTCTTCGCAAACGAACAACGGTTCCCGGTAATCCCCCGGGGCGCCGGCTCCGGGTTTTCCGGGGGGTCGGTGCCCGTGCAGGGGGGGGTTGTCCTTTCGATGGAGCGGATGGACCGCATCCTGTCGATCGACGAGGAGAATCTCATCGCCGTCGTCGAGCCGGGCGTGGTGACGGAAACCCTGAAGGAGGAGGCGAAAAAACGGGGACTGTTCTACCCCCCCGATCCCGCGTCCCTCAAGTTCTGCACGATCGGGGGGAACATCGCCGAGTGCTCCGGGGGGATGTGCGCGGTCAAGTACGGGGTAACGCGGGATTACGTTCTGGGGCTCGAGGCGGTCCTCGGCACCGGGGAGTTGATCCGGACGGGTGTCATCACCGTGAAGGGGGTCGTCGGATACGATCTGACGAGGCTGCTCGTCGGCTCCGAAGGGACGCTGGGGATCGTCACGAAAGCGGTCCTCAAGCTCATCCCGTTCCCGGAAACGGCCGCGACGATTCTCGCGTTCTTCCGCAGCAACCGCGACGGGTCGATTGCGGTGACCGGGATTATCGGGGAGCGCATCACCCCCTGTGCGCTGGAACTGATGGACCGCACGGCGATCGACTGCGTCCGCGAGGATATCGGCCTTTCCGTCCCGGAGGGGACCGGGTGCGCCCTCCTGATCGAGGTGGACGGGCCGAAGGAGTCCGTGTCCCTGGAAGCGGAGAGGGTGGAGCGGGTTTGCCGGCGGTACGGGGCGATCGAGGTCGGCCGGGCGCAGGACGCGCAGGGGCGGGAACGGCTGTGGACGCTTCGCAGGTCGATCTCCCCGGCTCTGCGGAAGGTGAACCCGGTGAAGATCAACGAGGACATCGTCGTCCCCCGCAGCCGTCTGCCCGAGATGATGGCGTTCCTCGCGGACCTGGCATCCCGGAGGCGCCTCAAGATCGTCAACTTCGGGCACGCGGGGGACGGGAACGTCCACGTGAACGTGATGATATCCGGAACGGACGAGGAGGAGCGCCGGCAGGCGGACGAGGCGGTCGCCGAGGTATTCCGGAAGACCGTGGATCTCGGCGGGACGATCTCGGGGGAGCACGGCATCGGGATCTCCAAGGCCCCCTTCCTCGAAATGGAAGTCGGCCCTCTGGGCGTCTCCGTGATGAAGCGGCTTAAAACGTGCTTCGACCCCAACGGGATTCTGAACCCGGGGAAGATCTTCGCGGAAGAGGGGGCGGCGCAGCGGTGAAACGCGAAGATTTCGCCCCGCTTACGGCCGCCTGCGCGAAGTGCGGGACCTGCAGGACGGTCTGCACCCTCTACCCGGAGCGCAAATCCGAGATTTCGGTGGCCCGGGGGAAAGTCACCCTCGTGGAGGCCGCCGTCTCCGGCCTCGACGGGAACGCGGGCGCGATACAGGAAGCCCTGTCCGACTGCCTGCTCTGCGGCAGGTGCGAGCGGGGCTGCCCGAACCAGGTGCTGGTAGAGGAGATCATCATGAAGGGGCGTGCCGCCCTGGCGGAGGAGTTGGGCATCCCGGCATGGAAACAGGTGGTCTTCGGGAAGGTGATGCCGTCTTCCGCCGCGATGGGCGTGGCGCGCAAGGCGGGGGCGGCCGCCCAGAAGCTCCTCCTTCGCAAGGTGCCCACGGGGAGCGGGCTGCACTACCGGTTTCCGGAGAGGTTCGGGTTTACGGGGCGTACGGTCCCGGGGCTGCCGGGGACGAGTTTCCGGGAATCCCTGGACCCCGGCGAAGCGGTCCGCGGGGAGGTGATCCTCTTCGTCGGGTGCGTGTTCGACCACGTCTTCCCGGGGGTGGGACGGGCTGCCTACGAGACGCTTCTCCTCTCGGGGAAAGGGATTTCCGTCTTCCGCGGCGCGGCGTGCTGCGGGCTTCCCGCCCTGGTGTCGGGGGATCGGCCGTCGGCTTCGCGGTGCATCGAGGAAAACGTGAGGCGGCTCTCCGACGCTTCGCCTGAGCGGATCGTGTTCCCGTGCGGCTCCTGCCTTCTCATGTTCCGGCGAAACATCCTCTCCCTGCTGACCGAGGAGCATCCCCTCCACGGAGAGGCCGTCCGCGTTGCGGACCGGTGCGTGGACTACGCAAGCTTCCTCCTCGAAACGGGAGTGGCCTCCCGTCTTCCCGACCCTCCGAAAGGGGAGAGAACAGGGCAGATCGGGTACCACGATCCGTGCCATCTCTCGGGGACCCTCGGCAAGGACAGGGAGGGACGGGAGGTGCTTCGCGCGGCGGTCGGGGATTCCTTTTCCGAAATGAAGGGCGCGGATCTTTGCTGCGGGTACGGAGGGACGTTCAACATCCGCGATTACCCGACTTCCTCGAAGATCGGAAAAAACAAGGTTTCCGTCGCGGCGGAAGGGGGTACGACCGTGATCGCCACCGCCTGTTCCGGATGCATCCTCCAGATTCGCGACATGGTCGCCCGCACCGACCCTTCCCTTCGGGTCGTGCACATTGCGGAGCTCGTTTTTCAAGCATTTTCCGGTCGTTGACATCCCGTCGGGCGGGATGATATGAAAGGCCATCACCGCTTCGCACATTGCCTTGAGGAGGGGGGAAGGCATGTCTCTTCAGGAGAAGTTCGACGAACTTCGCAAAAAAAACGCCCGGGCAATGGAAGGGGGCGGGAAGAAACGGATCGAGACGCAGCACGCACAGGGGAAACTCACGGCACGGGAACGGATCGAGCTGCTGATGGACCCGAATTCGTTCGTGGAGCTCGACCGGTTCGTACAGCACCGGTGCGCGGATTTCGAGATGGAAAAGTTCCTGGGGGACGGCATCATCACCGGATACGGGAAGATCAACGGACGTCTGATCTACATATTCGCACAGGATTTCACCGTGTTCGGCGGATCGCTCTCCGAAGCATACGCGGAGAAGGTGTGCAAGATCATGGACCATGCGGCCCGCAACGGCGCGCCGTTCATCGGCCTCAACGATTCCGGGGGGGCAAGGATCCAGGAAGGGGTCCAGAGCCTGGCCGGGTACGCGGACATCTTCCTGCGGAACACGCTGTATTCGGGCGTCATCCCCCAGATATCGGCCATCATGGGGCCGTGCGCGGGGGGAGCGGTCTATTCCCCCGCAATCACCGATTTCATCCTGATGGTGAAGAACACCTCCTACATGTTCGTGACCGGCCCCGACGTCATCAAGACGGTGACGCACGAAGAGGTCACCAAGGAGTCCCTGGGCGGGGCGATGTCGCACAACGAGCGCAGCGGAGTGGCGCACTTCGCCGCCGAGGACGAGAAGGAGTGCCTGTTCCTGATCCGCGAGCTCCTCTCCTTCCTGCCGCAGAACAACATGGAGGACCCCCCCGTAATCGCCACCAAGGATCCTCCGGACCGGATGGACGAGAGCATCAACCAGATCGTTCCCGACATCCCGACCAAACCGTACGACATTCGGGAAGTAATCAAAAAGGTGGTCGACGACGGATACTTCTTCGAAATCCAGGAACATTACGCGAAGAACATCGTCATCGGGCTCGCCCGGATGAGCGGGCGGCCCGTCGGTATCACGGCCAATCAGCCCGCGATCCTCGCCGGGTGCCTCGACATCAACTCCTCGATCAAGGGAGCGAGGTTCGTACGGTTCTGCGACGCGTTCAACATCCCGCTTCTGACGTTCGTCGACGTTCCCGGCTTCCTGCCGGGGACCGGCCAGGAGTACGGGGGGATCATCAAGCACGGGGCGAAGCTTCTGTACGCCTTCGCCGAGTCGACCGTTCCGAAGGTTACCGTCATCACCCGGAAGGCCTACGGGGGGGCATACGACGTCATGGCGTCCAAGCACATCCGGGGCGACGTGAACTACGCCTACCCGACCGCTGAAATCGCTGTGATGGGGCCGGACGGGGCGGTCAACATCATCTTCCGGAAGGAACTCGTCAAGTCGGACAACCCGGAACAGACCAAGGCGGAGCTCGTCGCCGACTACCGCACCCGCTTCGCATCGCCCTACAAGGCGGCGGAGCTTGGGTACATCGACGAGGTCATCATGCCGGAGGAGACGAGGCCCAAGGTGATCGCGGCCCTCGAGATGCTTTCGAACAAACGGCAATCGAACCCGCCGCGCAAGCACGGCAACATTCCCCTGTAAAGGAGGTCGGCCTTGTTCCGGAAAATCCTGATTGCCAACCGGGGAGAGATCGCCGTCCGCGTGGAGCGGGCCTGCCAGGAGATGGGGATCCGGACGGTGGCCGTCTATTCCGAGGTCGACCGGCACGCGCTGCACGTCCGGTGCGCCGACGAGGCATACCTGATCGGTCCCCCCCCCGCCAGCGAATCGTACCTCGTCATCGACAAGATCATCGACGCGGCGAAAAAGAGCGGCGCCGAGGCGATCCACCCCGGCTACGGGTTCCTTGCCGAGAACCCGGTATTCGCCGAGCGCTGCGAGAAGGAGAGGATCAAGCTGATCGGCCCCTCGGCCCACGCGATGCGAACGATGGGATCGAAGACCCTGGCCCGGAAAACCGTGCAGGCGGCGGGTGTCCCGGTGGTCCCCGGCACGGTGGAGCCGATCGCCACCGAGGAGGAGGTGTTCCGGGTGGCGGGGGAGATCGGATTCCCGGTCATGCTGAAGGCCACCGCGGGCGGCGGCGGGAAGGGGCTGCGCCTGGTGAGGGGGGAGGAGGACCTGCGGTCCTCGCTGCGGATGGCGAAGTCGGAAGCGAAATCCGCCTTCAGCGACGACTCGATCTACATCGAGAAGTACATCGAGAATCCCCGGCACGTGGAGATCCAGATCCTGGGCGACCGGCACGGAAACTACGTCCACCTGGGCGAACGGGAGTGCTCGATCCAGAGACGGCACCAGAAGGTGATCGAGGAGTCCCCGTCGGTGGTCATTACCCCCCAGGTGCGCGCGGCGATGGGGAAGGTCGCGATCGACGCCGGACGGGCGGCGGACTACGAGGGCGTCGGGACGGTCGAGTTCCTCGTGGACAAGGACATCAATTTCTACTTTCTCGAAATGAACACGCGGCTCCAGGTCGAGCACCCGGTCACGGAGATGGTCACGGGGGTCGACATCGTGAAGGAGCAGATCCGGATCGCCGCGGGCGAGAAGCTTTCCCTCCGCCAGGAGGACGTGAGGCAGACCGGCCATGCGATCGAGTGCCGCGTCTATGCGGAGGATCCCGACAGGAACTTCATGCCGTGCCCCGGCCTCATCACCTCGCTGCGGACGCCGGGCGGTCCCGGGGTCCGGGACGACTCGGGGGTTTTCGAGGGGTTCGAGATTCCCATCTACTACGATCCGATCATTTCCAAGCTGGTCGTCTGGGGGAAAGACCGGCAGGAAGCGGTCGCCCGGATGAAGCGGGCGCTCGGCGAATACATCGTGACGGGAGTCAAGACGACGATCCCGTTCCACATCCGGGTGATGAACAATCGGCACTTCCTCGAGGGAAATTTCGACACCAATTTCATCGACAAGGTGTTTTCCCGGGAGGAAAGAGAGCGTGAGCTCCCCCACTTCGAGGTCGCCGTGATCACCGCGGCCATTCAGCTTTTCCTGGACGAGAGGAAGCAGGCGATCGCCCGGCGGTCCGTTGGGGCGGGGGAACCGGCATCGTTGTGGAAACATTCCGGCCGGCCCGGAATGCCGAGATTCCGGTAGGAGCCGAACATGAACTATATCGCCGCGATCGGGGACAGGGAAATCAAGGTTACGGTGGAGGAGGTCGGGGTCGCCCGGTACCTGGTGACGGGCGAAGGGAAGGAACATCTGGTCGACGCTCACCAGGTGCAGGACAGCGTCTGGTCCATCCTGTACGGAACGGACTCCTTCGAGGTGGACGTCCAGGGAAGGGACGAGGAGTACGAGGTGCTGATCGACGGGGACTGCTACAAGTTCTCCCTGATGAACGAGCAGCGCAAGGCGCTTATCCGGGGGGGGGGGAAGGGCGCGGCGGGGAAGGCGCTGGTCACCTCGCCGATGCCGGGGAAGGTGTTGAAGCTGCTGGTCGCCGAGGGAGAGGAGGTGCAGACCGACCAGGGCGTGATCGTCGTCGAGGCGATGAAGATGGAGAACGAGCTGAAGTCCGCCGTCACGGGAAAGGTGAAGGAGATCTTCGTGAAGGAAGGGGAGGTCGTCGAGTTGGGGTCGAAACTGCTTCTGGTGGAATAGGGGGACGGGATGCCGGCACGAAAGGGGAAGGCGGCGGGCAAGTCCCGCGTCAAGGCGGGCAGAGATCGGTGGGAGAGGGAGGTCCTGTCCCCGATGACGGCGAAGTCTCCCGAGCGGCGGAAGCGGTTCGATACCACCTCCGGGGAGCCGGTCGAGCTCCTCTACACGCCGCATGACCTCGAGGGGGTCGACTACCTGCGGGACGCGGGGTTCCCAGGGGAATACCCCTTCACCCGGGGCGTGCAGCCGACGATGTACCGGGGGCGTCTCTGGACGATGCGGCAGTACGCGGGCTTCGGCGACGCCCGGGAGTCGAACCGGCGATACCGCTACCTGCTCGAGCAGGGCCAGACAGGGCTCTCGGTGGCGTTCGATCTCCCCACCCAGATGGGGTACGACTCGGACAATCCTGTAGCGGCGGGCGAGGTGGGGAAAGTAGGCGTGGCGATCGACTCGCTCGAAGACATGGAAGTCCTGTTCGACCGGATCCCCCTCGGGAAGGTGTCGACCTCGATGACGATCAACTCCACGGCGGCGATCCTGCTCGCCATGTACATCGCGGTGGGGCGGAAGCAGGGGGTTTCCCCGGAAGCGCTCAACGGCACCATCCAGAACGACATCCTCAAGGAATACATCGCGAGGGGGACCTACATCTACCCGCCGGCGCCGTCCATGCGGATCATCACGGACATATTCGCCTTCTGCAGGGAATCCGTGCCGAAGTGGAACACGATCAGCATTTCGGGATACCACATTCGGGAGGCGGGCTCCACGGCGGCGCAGGAGATCGCGTTCACGCTGGCCAACGGGATCGCTTACGTGCAGGCCGCGATCGATGCAGGGATGTCGGTGGACTCGTTCGCCTCGCGCCTGGCCTTCTTCTTCAACGCGCACAACAACTTCCTCGAGGAGGTGGCCAAGTTCCGGGCGGCCCGTCGCCTCTGGGCGAAGATCATGCGGCACCGGTTCCGGGCGAAGGACCCGAGGTCGTGGATGCTCCGGTTCCACACGCAGACCGCCGGGTCGTCGCTCACGGCCCAGCAGCCGGACAACAACGTGGTCCGCGTGACGGTCCAGGCGCTCGCGGCCGTCCTCGGCGGGACGCAGTCCCTGCACACCAACTCCCGGGACGAGGCGCTCTCGCTTCCCACCGAGGATTCCGTGCGCATCGCCCTCCGCACGCAGCAGATCCTGGCCCACGAAAGCGGCGTCGGAGACACGGTGGATCCGCTCGGCGGCTCCTACTGCATGGAAGCGATGACCTCGAGTCTCGAGCGGCAGGCGGAGGAGTACATCGGGAAGATCGATCGCATGGGTGGAATGGTCAACGCGATCGACCGCGGATACGTCCAGAAGGAGATCCAGGATGCCGCGTTCCGGTACCAGCAGGAGATCGAGCGGAAGGACCGGATCATCGTCGGGATGAACGAGTTCACGATCCGGGGACCGAAGCCGGAGAATCTTCTCACGGTCGACCCGAAGATTGAAAAGGGCCAGCGGAAGCGTCTCGCGGACCTCCACAGAAAGCGGGATGGCCGCGTCGTCCGGGATAGGCTCTCCGGCCTGGAGAGGGCCTGCCGCGGGAAGGAAAACATCATGCCGTTCATTCTGGGGGCCGTGGAGGCCCGCGCGACGCTCGGGGAGATCTCGGACGTGCTGCGGGGGGTTTTCGGAACGTACCGGGGAAAAATCACGGTATGATCCTCCGGTTGAACCCCGCAGTCAACATCCGGTGCGAGGAGGGGAAGATGGCCGGGATCCAGTGGGAGAGGGAATTCGGCGCGGCGTTGGAAAAGGCGAAACGGACCGGCAAACCGGTATTCCAGGACTTCTGGTTCGACGGTTGAATCGGCTGCGCCCAGATGAATACGGGTCCGTATTCCGACGAGAAGGTGCAACGGTTCATCGAGGAACGTTTCCTCCCCGTAAGGAGCGAATGCTACTGGGACAACCCCACCCCGCTGATGGAGAAGTACGGGATCAAGTGGACTCCGACCTTTCTCGTCCATGATTCCGGGGGGAAGGAGCATCACCGGTTCGTGGGCTACGTCCCCACGGACGATCTCTTCGCACAGCTCGGTCTGGGGATCGGCAAGCTCTTCTACGACTCGGACCGGCTGGACGACGCGATACGCCAGTTCCGGACGGTGACCGAGCGCCACCCCGGTGCGGGGGCGACGCCCGAAGCGATCTTTTTAAAAGGGGTTGCCGAATACAAGCACACCCGGGACGCGAAGGCCCTTCGCCGGGTGTACGAGGCCCTTTCGGCCGGCTATCCGCAGTCCGAGTGGGCCCGAAGGGCACAGCCGTATTCCGCGATCCCTCTATAGAGCCGGAGAACGAGGGCTGCCGTGCTTTTACGCGGACGGCTGCCCCGTCCTAACCCGGTATTTCCCGTTCCGGTTGCGACCGGGGTTTTGAAAGTCGCGGGATATGCCGTCTATCGTCACGTTCGTTTCCCGGGCTGCCGATTTTTGCGCAACCGGGAACCCGGGTGCATCGTCCCCCGGTGTCCGATCGGGGAGAAATTCTTCAAGGATGAAAAAACCGTTTACATGTCGGATTCTAATGTGATAAATTCGCGATAGGGATGTGCCCGGCGCAGGGATTGAGCCGGGAACATATGGGTAAGTCGATCCAATGTTGATGTGGCGGGTTCCGTCCGGGGAAAACCGCCCGTTACGGGGATCTGTACGAAGATCGGGAGGGAGAACATTTTCCCAGCCGGAGGAGGTCATGGGCACCAATGGGAAAAATTTTTCCTATCAAGGGTGCAGATGTGACCCTTTTTTCCCAAGGTGATCACTTTATTGTAGTGAAAACAGCAGGTTAAATATCCGTGGTCTTATCGTTCCCCATTCGGCAGGGGTGGCACGATATTTGTTTGTTTTTCTTGTAGTTTTGTCAACGGGGGGATAACAAAAGCCAGGGATGTTTGCCGAGAGAAGAGGAGGGAGGGAAATGCTACACAGCCTGATCACGATGTTCCGGGATGAAGAGGGGCAGGGTCTGGTGGAATACGCGCTGATCATCGTGCTGGTTTCGATAGCCTTGATCGCCGCGCTTTCAGCGCTCAATGTTCAGTTGACCAATGTGTTCAGTCAAATCTCGAGTGGATTGGCGGGGTCATAGATAGTAAACAACATAAGGAGGTTGCCCGGCCGGTTCCGGGGAGACGGTTCGGCTTGCAGCGTATGATGAGAAACCGAAAGGGACAGGGGTTGGTCGAATACGCAATGATCATCGTCCTCATTGCGATGGCTGCCATCGGCGCAGTCACGGTT
>JBAUKK010000214.1:0-10723 GCA_049577645.1 Candidatus Deferrimicrobiaceae bacterium | reverse complement strand
GGGTACAGGAACCGGCCGCGGTCCCCCAGCCGGGTCCGGACGGCGGCCCTCCGCATCGCCTCTTCCGTCAGGAACACGACGCGGGAGGCGCGCGCACAGACATACCGCTCCGCGAGGGAGAACGCCTTGTGCGCCACCCTCCCCCGGTACCAGTCACTGTGCACGAGAGGATCCTGGAACTCCGCCACCCAGGGAATCCCCGTCCGGCGCGCGATCATCCCAGCCGCGATATGAGCGCTGGCCGGCCCACCGGTGGAGTAGATAAGCTCCGGATGGACATCCCGGCAGAGGGCGTACCCGCGGCGTGCGGCAAGGGGGAACCAGGACCACTGGCTGTCCAGGTCGGCCAGGAGCTTCTCCAGGAGGTAGAAGGGGAGCATCGGGAGGAGGAGCAGGAATTCGAGGACCTTGTACAGGGGGCCCCGCAGCCCCCGTTTCCGGAAGAGGTGACGAACCTCGAACCGGACTCCCGAGGGCGCGACGCACCGGGCGATCGCATGTCTTCCCTCTTTCCACCGTTCCCCACACGGCCCCGTGAGGAGGACCGGCTGGATGCCGGCTCTCCGGAGATGGGGGATCCGGTCGTCGATGTGCTGTGCGCACGCCATCCCATCAACGTTCGAAAAATACGATATGATCAGCCACCGTTTTCCCGCCACCTGCTCCACCTGTCTATCTGCGGGGCAGGTCGGGGAGGAGAAGGTCCACTGCATGCAAGACTTCCGAAGTCTCGATTTCCGTCATGCAGAGACTTTCCCCTCCCTGATCGTCACAACCCGCCTTTCCACATGGGACACACGGCCAGTCCTTCTGGACCAGGATCATCTTACCCGACCGCTGGGTTCCACGCGGAAGGGGGCATTGTTGCGCAATGGGCCCATCGTTATACCAGGGAGACCAGCGCTCGGCGATCGTCGGGCCGAAGAGAACGACCATCGGAACGCCCGTCGTCGCTGCAAGGTGGCTTACGGCTGTATCGAGCCCGACGTACAGGGACGAATTCGACAGAAGGCAGGTCATCTGGTTCAGGCTGAATTCCCCTGCCATCACGGCCGGGGACCGACGGCAGCGGGCGGATGCCCGATGCAAGAGATCGATCTCTCCCCGGTCCGGGGAGGACGTCCAGACGGGAACAAGACCATACCGGGCAGAGACAGCGTCGCTCACTTCGGCAAACCGTTCCATATTCCAATATTTATATCGCCAGCGCGGGAAGGGATGGACGACGAAGAAAGGGCCGGAAACCTCCTTTTCCCTGAGGCGGGCGGCGACAATCGCCTCATCGACATCATCCCAGAACACCTTGGCCACCAGTTTTTCCACAGGAATGCCGAGTGCATCGGCAACCAGCTGGCAGAGGCGGGCCACATGAATCGAAAAGGGGAACCCGAGACAGTGAGTGAGCAGAAGCCGTTTCCATCCGTCCTTCAGGAATCCTTTCCCCTGGTAAAAACCGACCCGAACCCGCTTCCCCGCAAATACGGCTGCAAGATTCCCCCGGTCCGATGCATTCAGGTTGATCGAAAAATCGTATTTCCGGAAAATCCGTGCCATATAGCCCTCGGAGGGTACAGCCTCCCTGTTCCTCACTTCCCGGGTATAGGCGTACAGGACCTTCCGGACACGGGGGTCTTTCTCCAGGAACTCGCCCGTCCCCTTGTTTACCAGGACGTCGACGGACGCCTCCGGGTACGCGTTTTTCAAAATGCCGATCAGCGGAGTCATAAGGATTACATCTCCGATGAGGCGGATACAGACGATGAGAATGGAGGACGGGGCTTGGGCCGCCTGGCGGTTCATCGGGCGCCGCGTTCCAGTTCACGCAACTTCATGTATTTTGAAAACGTAAGGAAGCCTGTAGTCGCGGAGATCAGAAATCCCTCGAATCCGTCGAAGACACCGAGCTTCCATAGATAGGTCCTGAAAAACGCAAACAGGGGCCGGATCGTGACATCGGATAACCGGCACCTCCGGCCAGATTCGTACATCTGCCGGGAGGATAGCTCGCTGTAGCGGTCGAGCTTCACGATGAGGTCCGATAACCCCGCAAACGAGTAATGCAGGAGATGGTGGCGGCACTCTCCGACGCGACCGGAAACGACAACGCGTTCGTGTACAATGTCATCCGAATAACGGGCATTTCTCCGGTCGAAAAACCGTATCGTCCGGTCCGGGTACCACCCGCAATGCCGGATCTCTTTCTTGCCGAGAAACGTCCGCCTCGGGACAGAATAGCCGCCAAGCATGATTCCGCCGGTACCAATCGCCCGGATCTCATCAGCCAGCTCGGGCGTCACACGTTCATCGCAATCCACGTTCAACACGGCATCGTGGGCAGCAAGTTCCACCGCTGCCTGTTTCTGCGGGCCGAATCCCTTCCACGGAACGTCGAAGACCTTGTCCGTGTATCGCCGCGCGATCTCCCGGGTGGCGTCTGTGCTTCCCGAGTCGACCACGACGATCTCGTCGGCAAAGCGCAGCGATTCGAGGCACGCGGCGATGTTCTTCTCCTCGTTCAGGGCAATGACGACGGCGGAAACGGGGCGGCCCGCGGAGGGAGTCATGGGGCCTCGCCGTCCGGGGACAGGAGAGCCTCCAGGAGGTGCCCGCCGCTGTGCTCCTCCTGGAGCACCCTCCCGGCATCCAGGGCATTCCTCCGGTACCGCGGGTATTCGTCACGGACCCCCTTTACGGCCGCGAGGAGCGCAGCCGGGTTCAATTCTTCGATCGCCACCCCGGCGCCGAACCGTCCGATGGCCTGCGCCATCCAGGTCCCTGCCGTGGCGATGACGGGCGCACCCGCCGAGAACGCATCCAGCGTGACGCCGCTGACCCGGTCCGCGAAATCCTCCCGCGCATACGGCTGTAGCACGATCGCCCCGTCGAATATCTTCCGGTACTCCTCCCCGCCTAGGGTGTCGGGGAACATCCTCAGCCATGGGGGCGACACCTTCCGGAGCCGTTCCAGATCCGCCCGGATCCCCTCGTCATACTTCTCGTAATGGTCCGGCGACGCCTGGACTGTCACCGGGATCCCCACGCCGGTCTCAACCATGCGGCACACCAGGTCGACGACCTTCGGGAACCCCTTGTCCCGCCGGGCCGCCCCCGCGTACAGTACGTGCCGGAACGGCCCGCCGGTGCCCGGGGACTCCGGGGCGGACGGTGTGATCGGGTACGGGACGATCCGGGCGTCCCGGAACCCGCATTCCCGGAACGGCCTGATTACCGCCTCCGTGGGCCCCACCACGGTGACGCCGGGGTGGGAAACGGCGAAGCGCCGGAAAAAGACCAGCTTCCGGGGCGAAGGTCGCAGCCAGTGGAAATAGAGGAACACCTTCCCCGGCGGGATCTCTCCCTTCGCGGCGAGAGTGAGAAGGACCATGTCCGTCCTGCCCGCGGTGGAGACGAAGATCCGCCCCGCCCCTTCAAGGAGCTTCCGGTAGAGAAGGAACGCCTGCAGACGCCGGAGACGCCGGGAGAAGTACGGGACGACCTCGCACCGCTCCCCCTCCGCCCCGGGAAGGCTCCCTCCCCTCCCGCCGTAAACGCGGAACGAAACCTCGCGGACGTTGCCGGCGTGGCAGAGGCTCAGCAGGAAACTGCGGCAATGCCCGCCCTCCCCTTCGAGCGTCGGCTCGACGATGTTCACCAGGGGATTCGCCGCGATCGGCAATGCTCCTCTCATTCCCCTCCCCTCCCGGTCCCCGGGTCTACAGGTACATCCGCTTGGCCAAGCGCCAGCGGCCCAGGGGCCAGTACCGTTTCCGGCGGCTCACGGGGAGGGTCGGGTCGCTCATGATCCGCTTGAAGAACGCGAGCACCCGATCCTCGTCGTAATATTCGTTCACCCGGTTGTCCGGGAAGTACGGCTCCGCGAGCATGCGGCGGTACTTCGCGTCGTCCCGGTCGACCTCGATGATCGCCTCGAGGAACTCCTCTTCAGTCCGGTAGTCTTGCAGGGACAGGAAGCTCCGGGTGTTGAACTCCAGGCCCACCTTCGGGTTGCCCCAGTAGATCGGGATACACCGGGCCCACATCGCCTCGACCAGCTTCTCCGTAGTGTACCCCTCGACGGCCTTGTTCTCGAAGCACAGGTTGAACTTGTACCCCCGGATGAAGTCGTATTTAGCCTGCGCCCCCGGGGGGATCACCCTCCCGATGTTGTTCAGCCCCTTGCCTCCGGAGTCCACCGGTTTGTACCGGCACAGCCGGCGGAAGAAATCGAGCCGTCGGCCAGCGCGGTTGGGGTTGGCGTTCGAAATGACGAAGGAGCAGAACTTCCTGCCGGACGACGCGACGGCCTCCACCTCCCCCGGCGTCTTGAGCAGCTCCTCCGGGCGGCAGCCGGAGCCGACCACGTAATAGGGGAAGCGGAGGTGCCTCGGGTCGTCGATGTAGTAGCAGGTCATCGCGTAGTCGCAGACCGAGAAGTCGGGCCGTATCGTTTCGCCCGACCAGAAGAGTTTCTTGCAGGTGTACAGCCGGTGGAGGTGGCTCTCCTTGGAGTAAATGACGAGGTCCGGCCGGTCGTTGATCTCGACGCGGTACTCCCGGGACAGGATCCGCGTGAAGATGTTGTCGTTCTTGTCGATCCCGTTAAAGTCGCAGAAGTCCAGGCGTACCGTCGGTTTCGCGTTCATGGGGATCCGGCGGCCTCCCTGTTTCCGGGGCGCCAGGTTCCGAGGAAGTCGGCGATCCTGCCGGCCGCTTTCCCGTCCCCGTACGGGTTTTGCACGGCGCTCATGGCCCGGTACGCCTCCGGTTCGTCCAGGAGCCGGAGGGTCTCGGCGACGATCTTCCCGCTGTCGGTCCCCACCAGCCGCGCCGCTCCCGCCTCGACCCCCTCGGGACGCTCGGTGGCTTCGCGCATCACGAGGACCGGTTTCCCGAGGGAAGGCGCCTCTTCCTGCACTCCGCCGGAGTCCGTGATGATGAGACGGGATCGGTTCATCAGGTACACGAACGGCAGGTATTCCACGGGTTCGACGAGATGGACGTTCCCGCCCCTCCCCGTCCCCAGGATGCGCCGGACTGGCTCCTGGACGTTGGGGTTCAGGTGGACCGGGTAGAGGATCTCGACGTCGGCGCGGAGGGCTGCGATCTCCGCCAGCGCCCGGCAGATGTTCTCGAACCCTTCTCCGAAATTCTCCCGCCGGTGGCCGGTGACGAGGAGAAGCTTTTTCCGGGGGTCGAGGAAGGTGAAGTCGGCTTCCATGCGCTTCGCCAGCGCGGGGTGGCACCGCAACCGGTCCGTGACGGACAGGAGCGCGTCGATGACGGTGTTGCCGGTGACGAGGATGGACTCCTCCGGAACCCCTTCCCGCAGCAGGTTCCGCTTCGCGTTCTCCGTGGGGGCGAAGTGAAGGTCGGCGACGGCTCCCGCCACCTTGCGGTTGATCTCCTCCGGGAACGGCGCATGCTTGTTTCCCGTACGCAGTCCCGCCTCCACGTGCCCGACCGGGATCCGCGCGTAAAATGCGGACAGGGTCGCCGCCATCGTGGTCGTGGTGTCGCCGTGGACGAGGACGATGTCGGGCCGTTCCGCCTCCAGCACCGGATGCATCCCGAGGAGGACCGCCGATGTCACGTCGTTGAGCCCCTGCCCCTGCCGCATGATGTCCAGGTCGTGGTCCGGGCGGATGGTAAACAGATCCAGCACCTGGTCGAGCATCTCCCGGTGCTGGGCCGTCGCGCACACCCGGCACGAAAAACGATCGCTTTGCTCCCGCAGGGCGGTCACGACGGGGGCCATCTTGATGGCCTCCGGACGGGTGCCGAAAACGACGAGGATCCGAAGCGTCCCGGGGAGCGCGGTCATCCCTTGGTTCCTTGCCGCCGGGGTCGAAGGGGGACATACCGCTTCCGGGCCTCCGTTGCTTTTCCCATACGCCCCCCGGTTCTCATTTCACCTTGTGTCTTCTTAGCAAGGGAATCGTTTCCAATGAATCCGCGTATTCATGATCTCGAGTCAAGATGACAAATCCTCTTGGTTTCGGCTGAACACTTTCTTCTGTCGATGGGATGGTAGGGAAAAATGCGCGCAACTTGTGTTTTTTTATTGTCGAACGGATGAGGAAAATATTCATTTTCCGAAAGGCGCTGTGCCGGTCGTATCCGTATCCCTCATCACCGGGAACCTGAAAATCGTCTACCATTATTACAAATTTTTCCCACCGGGAAGCGATCTGCTCTATTTCTTCCACAAGCGGACAATCGTTCTCCCAATGGGCGTCCAAATAGAAGAAAACCTCATTTTGAACTATTTCCGGATTGTTGCTCAACTCCTTAATACATTCCCTTGAATCAGAATGATATAAATAAATTCCGGAAAGGTTTTTCAGCCTCATCCTCGCCAACGAGTACATATTTTTATTTATTTCAGAGGAATAAACGGGCAATTTTGACCTCACAGACAGATATCCTGTAGTTTCACCAATATGCGTTCCCGTCTCGATGATGCAAGAGAACCGGCATTTCTTCAGCACCTCTTCGAAAATCCTCTTTCTTCCCGCCAATCCGTTGAAACCGCCATCCTCTCCGGGTTGATAGGTGGGGAAATTAACGAGCACAGAAACCGCTGTTTCAAGATCCGTCAACCGGTTGATGATATCTCGTAGAAAGTGGTTCTTTATTTTCTTCAACATGATTCCTCCCCAAGGTTGGAGATGGATTCTTCCTGACGGTCATTGCGTCCGGGAAAACCTACCCCGGATAACGGCCCCTCATCAGGTCCGCCATCGCAGCCGCGACCTCCGCCGGCCGGAGGCTCTCCCGGCACTCGGCGTCCCGGTCGCACCTCTTCTGCAGGCAGGAGGTGCAGGGCAGCGGGGCCTGCAGAAACCGGTGGTTCGGCCCGTACGGCGCGTTCCGGCTGCCGTCGGTGGCGCGGAACACGGAAACGGTCTTCGCGCCCACGGCCGCGGCGACATGTAGTGGGCCGGTGTCCGGCGCCATAAGGTAGCCGCACGCGCGATAGAGGGCGGCAAGCTCCTTCAGGGAGAGCCGCGGCAGAACCGCCGTCGCGCCGCCCGACTCCTCCCGGATTTGCTCCGCCTCCCTGCGCTCCTCCTCGCTGCCCCAGGACAGGAGAACCCCCATCGCGGGGTAGCGCTGCCGCAGGAGTCGGACCGTCTCCGCCCAGAAGGGGGGATCCATACGCTTCGTGATCCAGGTGGTCCCGGGGTGAACCGCCAGGAACGGAGACGCGCCCGGCACGAGTTCCCGCACGGTGCAAGCCGCAAGCTCCTCCTCCACGGGAGCGGTCACCACATCCGGAAACAGGGTCCCAAGGTCGAACGTTCCGCCGAAGGGGGCGGCTACGATCCGAAGGTATTTCTGGCTGACATGGCGGTCCTCCGGCCGCAGGGCGATCTTCCGGTTGGTGAACAGGAGATTCGGCGCCTCCCGGACCCCGTGCCGGTCAAAACCGTACCGCAAGGGGGCGCCCGAGAGTCGGGTCACGACCCCGCTCTTGGCGTTCCCCTGGATGTCGAACGCGGCATCATACCCGCCTTCCCGCAGAAGGCGGACGGCATTCGCCGCTTCGCGGCGGGCACTTCCCGCCGCCCAATCCCTTTTCCAGGCACCGAGGTCCAGGGGGACTACACGGCGCAGGCCCGGATTCCCATCGAGAAGGCCCGCGAACCGGCGGTCCACCACCCAGTCGACCTGCGAGCCGGGGGAGGCCTTTCCGAGATAATCGACGACCGGAAGCGCATGCGCCACGTCCCCCAGAGCGGAGAGTTTCACCACGAGGATCGTCAGCGGCCCCGCCGGTCCCATGTCACCGGACTTCCACGACGAGCTCGCGCGCGGCGGTCACGACCATCTCCGCGGTGACTCCCAGCATGCACTCGTGTCCCCGGTTGCACTCCCTCAGGTGGCAGGGGGAGCAGTCGACGTCCACGCGGACGACCCGAGCCTTTTTTGTCCATGGCGCCGTCTTCCTCCAGTCCGTCGGCCCGAAAATCGCCGCGACCGGAACGCCCAGCGCCGCGCCGATGTGCATCGGCCCGGAGTCGTTCGTCACCAGAAACGCGCAGGAGGCAAGCAGGGACATCAGTTCCCGCACGGTAGTATGGCCGGCGAGGTTCACGGGCTTGCGCCTCATCGCCGCCTCGATCTCCGCGGAAAGGGGCATCTCGGGAACCGACCCCATGAGCACGACGGAGGCGTCCCACTCCTCCGCCAGTGCCTCGGCAACCTCCGCGAAACGGTCCGGAAACCAGCGCTTCGCCGAACCGAAGGTCGCTCCCGGGTTGATCCCGAGGATCCGTTTCCCTTCCGGCACGCCCAGCGCGGCGAGCCGCGACCGCATCGCCGACATCTCATTCTCCGTCACCCGCAGCGCCATCCGCGGGGAAGGAGCGGGGGGAACGCCGAGTTCCGCGAGGAGCCGGAGGTAATATTCCGCGTGATGCAGGGAAAGGACCTCATCCGTCACCGGGACGGGCCGGGAGAGCAGGAGACGCCTCCCGTCCGTCGCATACCCCATCCTTTCCGGTATTCCGGCCAGGAACGCGAGAAGCGCGGCGTCAATGGCGTTCTGAAGCAGGAGGGCGGCGGCGTATCCTTCTCTTCGCAGCTCCCTCGCCTTCCGGAGCATGCCGAAAACCCCGGCGTGCCGGCCGTCCTTGTCGTACACCTCGATTTCGTCGATGTCCGGGTGGTGCCGCAGGAGTTCCGCTACGAGGGGCCTGGCGGCGACCGTAATCCGCGCCTGCGGGCATGCCAGACGAAGCGCCCCGAGGGCGGGCGTCGTCAGTACCGCGTCGCCCAGCCAGTTGACGGCACGGACGAGGAGCGTGCCGGTTCTGCTCCACGGAAAGGAATGCACGACTGAAGAATATCAGATGGAGATTCGCCGGGATAGCGCCCGATTGGAGGGACGCGCCGGGGACCAGGGGCGAGGCGGGGTCCCCGGGCAACCTATTTTCCGAAGAACCTCCGGACCTGCCGGATCACCTCGTCCTGGTCCGTCTCGGAGAGAAAGGCGGACATGGGAAGCGAAACCACCTCGCGCGCCGCCGCCTCGCTTTCCGGAAAATCCCCCTTGCCGTATCGCAGTCCCCGGAAGGCCTCCTGCAAATGCAGGGGGATCGGGTAATGCACCGCCGTCGGAATCCCGTTTTCGCGCAGGTGGGTGACGAGGTCGTCTCTTCTCGGCGTGCGGATGGTGAACTGCGCGAAGACGTGGGTGTTCCCGGGGCTCATGACGGGCACGCCGACGACGTCGCCCAGCCGGTCGGAATAGCGCTGACCCATGTAATTGCGGACGCTCACCTCGTCGGGAAAGCGGGGGAACTTTCCGAGCAGGACCGCCGCCTGCAGGTCGTCGAGTCGGCCGTTGATCCCGATCGCCCGGTGCCGGTAACGCTCCCATTGCCCGTGGTTGCGCAATCCCCGGACGCGATCGGCCACCTTGTCGTCGGACGTGAACACCATCCCGCCGTCCCCGTAGCAGCCGAGCGGTTTGGAGGGAAAGAAGGAGGTCGTCCCCACGTGCGGCCAGCCGCATGAGCGGCGGCCGTTCCGCTCCGCCCCGAACGACTGGGCGCCGTCCTCGATGACGAACTGGCCGTATTCCCCGCCGACCGAAAGGATCGTCTCCATTTCCGGGCACTGCCCATAAAGGCTGACCGCGATGATCCCGCGGGTATTCTTCGTGACCGCGTCCTCGATCCGGGCCGCATCGATGTTGTATGTCTTCGGATCGATGTCCACGAACACCGGCGTGGCGCCGACGAGGGAGACCGCCTCGGCCGTAGCGGCGAAACTGAAGGGGGTGGTCACGATCTCGTCCCCCGCCCCGACCCCGTAAGCCATGAGGGTCAGCAGCAAAGCGTCGGTCCCGGAGGAGCAGCCGATCGCGTGCGTCGCCCCGACGTAGGCCGCGAGCTTCCCCTCCAGTTCGCTCCCCTTGGGCCCCATGATGAACTGGGCGCCCCGCAGGACCTCCTCGATCTCCCTGCGGATCTCGGGCTCGTAGGCCGCGAACTGGCTCTGCAGGTCGACGAATTTCATGGGGGAAGATCCTTTCCGTACGGGGTTTCCATAGCCGGCTTTCCTCCTTTTACCATACCCCCCGGGGTTTTCCAATTTACGCCCGTTTTTGGTGGCGCTCGCGGGAAGGGCTTGCTATAAGAGTAGGATTACGGAGGGATGGCCGAGTGGCTTAAGGCGGCGGTCTTGAAAACCGCTGAAGCGCGAGCTTCCGTGGGTTCGAATCCTACTCCCTCCGCCAGGATGTTCGACGCCGGAGGATGAGAGGATTCGAACCGGAGCCGACGCCGACGAGCAGGAGGAAAAGCGCGACTTCAGGAGCGCGGCAGGAGGCGACGAGGCCGGGAGGGCGATGGCGAAACCGCCGAGGCCCCATCGGGCGAATCCTACTCCCTCCGCCACCCTCAGCCGCTCGAGAATCAAGGCGGAAGACGGAATATCTCGAGCTCCGGAGGATGGCGCCCGCCGAAGCTCCGAAACGCCGGGCTTCGGATACCGCGAGGAGCGAAGGCGGGCAGCCATCGCGCGAAATGGGATCAGACGGAGAGGTGGCCGAGTCGGCTGAAGGCAACCGCCTGCTAAGCGGTTGTACGGGTAAAACCGTACCGAGGGTTCGAATCCCTCCCTCTCCGCCACGATTTTCGATAGCCGGAGATCCGGGGATTCGAACCGGAGCCGACGCCGACGAGAAGGAGGAAAAGCGCGACTTCAGGAGCGC
>JBAUKK010000213.1:0-3660 GCA_049577645.1 Candidatus Deferrimicrobiaceae bacterium | reverse complement strand
AACTTCCCGGTGAGCGGCGTCCGGATGCCGCTGCCGGTAGTCCACGCCGCGGTGATGATCAAGGGATTCGGCGCCGATGTGAACGCGGGCCTCGAGCTCCTCGACTCATCCCTGGCGGAGGCGATCTAGCGGGCCGCACGCGAGGTGCTGGAGGGGAAGTTCGACGACCAGTTCATCCTCGACGTCTTCCAGACCGGGTCGGGAACCTCGACCAACATGAACGTCAACGAGGTGCTCGCCAACCGGGCCAACGAGATCCTCGGAAAGCCTTTGGGGGGAAACTCCCCCGTCCACCCCAACGACCACGTGAACCGGTGCCAGTCCAGCAACGACGTGATCCCGTCCGCGATCCGGATCGCCGCGCGGCGGGAGATGTCCGATCGGCTCGTCCCGGCGCTTTCCTCCCTGCGGGACGCCCTGTCGGCGAAGGCAGGAGAGTTCTCCGATATATTGAAGATCGGGCGGACCCACCTGCAGGATGCCGTCCCGGTTACGCTCGGACAGGAGTTCTCCGGGTACGCCTCCCAGGTCGACCACGGGATCCGACGGGTGCACGCCGTCTTTGCGGATCTCGAGGAACTCCCCCTCGGGGGGACCGCCGTGGGGACGGGCCTTTCCGCCCACCCGGAGTTCGGCGCAAGGGCGATCGCCGAGATCGCAGCCGCCACCGGCATCCCGTTCCGCCCCGCCGAGAACCGGTTCGAGGCGATCGGAGCGCAGGATCCGATCGTCTCCGCCAGTGGGATGCTCAAGGGGGTGGCCGCCTCCCTGATGAAGATCTCCCACGATCTGAGGCTTCTGTCCTCCGGCCCCCGGTGCGGGATCGGGGAGATCAACCTGCCGTCGCTGCAGCCGGGCTCCTCCATCATGCCGGGGAAGGTGAACCCGGTCATCCTGGAGATGATGATCCAGGTGTCGGCGCAGGTGATCGGCAACGACGCGGCCGTGACCCTCGGCGGCTCGCTCGGGATTCTCGAGCTCAACGTCATGCTTCCCGTGATGGCGCGAAACCTGCTGGAATCGATCGGGCTTCTCTCCAAGGCGACCGTCCTGCTCACCGACCGATGCGTCGCGGGGATAACGCCCAACCGGAGGCGGTGCGAAGAGCTGATCGAGCAGAGCCTGGCGATGGTGACTCCGCTGGCGGTGAAGATCGGCTACCAGAAGGCGGCGGAGCTGGCCCACGAGGCGTTCCACACGGGCAAGACGATCCGTGCCGTCCTCCGGGAAAAAAAGGTTCTTCCGGATGTCGAGATCGAAAAGATTCTTGACCCGCGCACCATGATATAATCCCGGGCTCATATGGACACGGTCACGCACGGACTTACGGGGTGGCTCATCTCCCGGGCCATTCCTTCGGATAGCGGCAGGCGGGAAGCAACGGCAGCGGTGGTCGTAGGCTCGCTCCTGCCCGACGCCGACAACGTGACTTCCCTTCTCGGAAGCGAGAGCTATCTCCGCCTTCACCGGGGGCTGTCCCACGGGTTCGCTGGAATCGCGGTGACCTCCCTGCTGATTGCCCTGCTGCTCTACCGGTTCGGGAAGTGGAAGGACCTGAAGAAGCTCTACCTCCTTGCGCTCCTCGGGCAGCTCTCGCACGTCGCCCTGGACTTGCTCAATTCCTACGGGACGCAGATCTTCCAGCCGTTTTCCGATGCCCGTGTCTCCTTCGACCTCCTGTTTGTCGTGGATCTGGTCTTCACGGGGATCGTCGTGATGGGTCTTCTCTTGTCGCGCCGCCGTTCCGCACCTGCACAGGCGGCGATCATGGGCTTGTGCGTCTATGTGGTCTTCGCGACCTTCCTCCATTTCCGGGCGGAGGACGCGATGCGGACCGCGGCGAGGCAGCACGGGGTGCGCGTGATCTCCGCCTCGGCCCTGCCCCGCCTGGGCGAGGTCCGCATCGGCAACGGTCTTTCGTCCGTCAGCCTGGTCCGAAAGGCATGGGCGCAGGAGGAGGGAGACACGTTGCCGAATTTGCCGATTCCGGACCGGCCGGGGCTGTATCCCTTCCCCGTGGGCCCGCTTGCCTGGAACGGCTTCATCGACGACGGGAAAACGTACCTCCGGGCGGAGGTGGACCCGTTTACCGGTACCGTTGCCTGGAAACAGCGTGTCCGCAGGGGAGCGGATCTCCCGGAGGTCAGGGCCGTCGAGGAGATCCCGGACGTACGGACGTACCTTTGGTTCGCCCGCTTCCCGGTGGTTACGACCTCTCACTCCGGCGAGGAAACCATCCTGGTCTTCTCCGACCTGCGGTTCGGCGAGGTGCCGGGTCGCAGGCGTCCGTTCGTCCTGAGAGTCATCGAGGCGCCGGGGCGCCCTCCGAAGGTGCGCTGGGGGGGATGAGCAGGAAAAGCAGCACGGACGCGGCGACCGCGAGCCCCGCGCTCACGCCGAAGGCCGTCTGCGCCCCGTAGGCGGTCCATAGCGCGCCGAACAAAACGCTTGCCGGCAGGGCGGACAACCCCACGGCGAGGTGGAACCACCCGAAAGCGGTCCCCCGCACCTCCGGCGGGATGAAGTCGGCCACAAAGGCGCGCTCCGCGCCCTCGGTGGCCGCCGAGTAGAGCCCGTACACGAGGAAGAGCGCCACCATCCAGGCCACTCCCTCCACGACCCCCCAGACCGCGTAGCATGCCGCGTATACGATCCACCCCGCGACGATCAGCTGCTTCCTGCCCCACCGGTCCGAGAGGATCCCCGCGTACGTGGAAAAAGACGATTTCACGACGTGAAAGGCCCCCCACAGCAGCGGGACCCAGGCGGCGGGCACTCCCGAGTCCACCGCACGCAGGATCAGGAAGGAATCGCTCGCGTTCCCGAGGGTGAACAGGGAGACGATCAGCAGGTAGCGCCGGAAATCGGGCGGGATGTTCCTGCCGAGCAGGAATTGTTTTCCGTTCCGTGTCGCCTGCATTCCGGGGTCACGCACCAGGAAGAGGAGCACGGCGACTGCAGCCGCGCCGGGGATTGCGGCAAGGAAGAAGACCGTGCGGTAGGAGAGACCCGCGCCGGCCAAAAGGAGGAATGCGGCGACGGGGCCCAGGACGGCCCCCATGTGGTCCATCGCCCTCTGCAGCCCGAACGCGCGCCCCCGATCCTCCGCGGGGACGGAGGCGGCGATGAGGGCGTCCCGGGGCGAACTGCGTACCCCCTTGCCGATCCGGTCGGAGAAGCGAACCGCGAGTACGTGTGTCCAGGCGGAGGCGAACCCCACAAGAGGCCTGGCCACCGCGGAAAGGAAATACCCTGCGAACACGAGCGGCTTCTTTCGTCCGATCCGGTCCGACCAGACGCCCGAGAAGAGCTTGAGCAGCGATGCGGTGGCTTCCGCCACCCCCTCGATGATCCCGAGGACGGCAGGGCCCGCACCGAGCGTTGCCGTGAGGAAGACAGGCAACAGGGGATAGATCATGTCGCTGGAGAAGTCGGTGAGGAGAGAAACCAGCCCGAGTGCGATTACATTGCGGTGGAGTCGGGTCCGGGCCACCCCCGTATCATACAGAAGGGTTGTTCTTTTTCAACAGGCGCATACCGTTTCCGATGACGAGAAGCGTCGTTCCCATATCGGCGGCCACGGCCATCCAGAGCGTGGCGGCTCCGGCCACCGCCGCGACGAGGAAGCCGGCCTTGATTGCCAGGGAGGCGGCCACGTTC
>JBAUKK010000212.1:0-10986 GCA_049577645.1 Candidatus Deferrimicrobiaceae bacterium | reverse complement strand
AATCACGACCACGTCCCCGGGGTTCAACTTCTGCGTTGGCGAGTCGCCGAAGACCGCGGGTGCCAGGTGTCCCTGCGAGGTGAAGATCCTGCCTTCGCGATGAATGAGCTCCACCGCGGCGCAACTTTTGTCCAGAGCGGCGCGCAGGGCCAAGGGCAGGTCGGTGCCCCGGTCGATTTCCAGCGTGCGAAACTGGACCGCGGGGTGTTCCTGGGCGGCGCTCAGAAACAGTCCGAGCAGCCCCTCCGTCAGCAGCCGACCCAGAGTGTCGGTATCCTCGCGGGCATGAATCAGGACGACGAATTTCCCGGTTGGTGATTGGAGAAAGGCCTTTACGAGTTGAAAGAGCCCGTTGAGCCGCCGCGAAACCTCCGCCATGCCGGCCCACCGTTCCGATCCGCCTTCCGGCAAGGCGATGACCAGCCCCGCGAGGGAGGCAAGGCCCGAGATGGTCTCCGAGGCCCTGGTGAATCCCGCGGCGGTCGGAATGTCGCGGCCCTCTTCTCCCGGCCCCAAGGGCTCCGGCAGGAATGGCAGTGCAATCGCGTCAACGCCGTACTCCTGGCGGAGCAGGTCTCCCGTTCTCCTGGACAGTGCGTCATCCCGGTTCGGCGAGAGAAGGAGGACGGCCTCGCCGGGGCTCAATCCCACGGGCATGAACGCTGCCGGCTGCACCGGGGCGAGGCGGAAAACGAGCCGCTTCAGACGCGCTTCCTCCGCGGACGGCTCCGGGATTTCGGCCGGCGCCGCGCCGGGGTCAGCCGCCTTGGCGGCGAGCCGCTCTCCGTCGCCTTCCTGCCGGGCGACGATCGTCGAGATCCGCCGGGCGATGTCTCGAACCGTTCGCACATGGAGAAAGTCCTCCAATTCGATGGTGATCCCGAAGTGGCGTTCTGCGGCATCCATGATGATCGGCAGGCGGCTGGAGCGGACAGAGAGGTCCCTTCGGAGATCCATATCGGGTTGGATTTCGTCCCGGTCGAATCCGGTGGCATCCATGATGATGCGAATGATCGCCTCCAGGTGATCTTGACGCTCGGGCGCATCGGCAAGAGCCGGGGCGGCCTGTCTGTCCGGGGTGGCCGGGGGGCGATCCAGCGGGCGTGGTGACCGTTCTCCGTCCGGGGAGGGACGGTGAGTCCCGGGAGCCTGCCGGGAGGACGAGAGGGAGATGAACCGCGGTTCTCCCCGAACCGGTAGATTCCCGTGAACGAAGAGCTGCGCCAGAGCGGTCCGGTACGTGTGGCTCTCCGCGGGGGGCAGGCATGTCTGGAGGCATAACGGGTCGGGGATCGTGTCGGCGATGAGATTGCTCAAGATGTCGCCGGGGCCCACCTCCACGAAGAGCCGGATCCCGTAGTCGTTCCACAGGGTCCGGACGTTATCCATCCAATGGACGGGAGATTCCAGGTGGGCCATCAGGATGCGCCTGATCTCACCGGGATCCGATGGATACGGTGCCATGGTCGTGTTGGAGATGACGGGGATCTGCGGGGAATGAAGCGGGATGGAGGCAATGTACGCCTCGAGCTCATCGTGGATGACCCTCATGATCGGAGAGTGAAAGGCCATGCTGACCCGCAAGAGGGTGAACCGGTATCCCTTCTCCTTGAGGCCGTTTCCGAACATTTTGACCGCCTCGGTGTTGCCGCTCAGGACGATCTGTTCCGGCGAATTGATATTTCCGATGTGGACATCGTTCCGTCCCTGGATCCACCCTTTCAATCGATCCAGGGGGGCGTCCGTGGCCGCCATGACGCCGGGGTCCCCGTGCATGGCAGCGGCCTTGTCCATGCAGAGGGCCCTCTTGTTCACAATCCGAAACCCGTCCTCCAGGGAATAGACGCCAGCCAGGCACAAGGCGACCAGCTCGCCCAGACTGTGGCCGGCCATGGCCACAGGGTGAATGCCAAGAGCGATGAGGTGTCGAGCCATGGCGTGTTCCATGGCGAACAGGGCTGGTTGCTGCCACCGGGTCTTCTGAAGGTTCTCCTCCCGATCGTGGAACAAGAGGCGAAGGAGGTCGAAATCCGCTGCAGCCGCAGCCCGATCCATCCATTCCTTGATGACGGGAAAGGACTCATAGAGCGCGTGGCCCATGCCGGCATAGTGGGCTCCCTGTCCGGGAAAGACCAGGGCGAGCGGCGGCACGGGCGGATCCTCGGGGCGGATGAAGAGGCCCTGCTGCGCCAGGGAACGCGATGCCTTGGGGGAGGAGACCGCGGCTTCGGCCAGGGAGGCGGAGCGCTCGATGACCGTGAGGGTCTCTTCTGCAGAGGGTGCGACTACGGCCATCCGGCAGGTGCGGCCGGCCACCTCGGTCCGGAAGAAAGAGACGCCCTGGAGCGCCGCGGGGCCATCGGCCGTCTCCAGAGCGGGGCGCTCCTCTCTGCCCGTGGAGACCAGGATCGTATCCTCACCATTTAGGACCTCCTCGACCTGGACCACGTAGTTGGAACCTCCAAACCCGAAGGCGTTGACCTGGAACCTTCTTGGCAGGCCGTTCCGGCGCTGCCAATCCAGCGGCTCCGGGGCGACGAGGAGACCCGATCCTTCCAGGGCCATTTCCGGATCTGGATGCTTGTAATTGAGGGTGGGAGGGAAAACCCCCGCCTTCATGGCCATGACTCCTCGAATGAGGTTGTTGATGCCCGAGGCGCCCAGTGTGTGTCCGATCTGGGATTTGAATGAGGTGATCACGGTGCGATGGGAGGGATGAAAGAACGCCTTCAAGGCACGGACCTCCTCCACGTCCCCTTGCCGGGTGCTCGTGGCATGGCATTCCACCAGGTCCACCGCATCGGGCCCATAGGGTATCCCTTGGAAAGAGGTGCGGATGGCGATCTCCTGGGTGACGCTGGAGGACTCCACCATGCCCAGATGGTTGTTGCTCGCTCCCATTCCGGTGATGACGGCGTGGACATGCGCCCCTCTCGCGCGAGCCAGGCTTTCCCGCTCGATGACGATCATTCCACCGCCTTCGGCGAGGACCATCCCGTCTCTTTCGGCATCGAAGGGGCAGGATGCTTCGTGAGGCGGTCGCGGCCGTCCCGACAACCCGTAAAGAGCGCCCACGGCGGAGAATTCCAGGAAATGCATATGCGTGAGATTATCCTCGCCTCCGCCGACGATGGCGGCGTCGATGATGCCGTTGCGGATCATCTGCAGGGCGCTGTAAATCGCTACCAGGGAGGTGGAGCAGGCGGCGGAAACCGCATAGCTGGGCCCCATGAAGCCATAGCGGTTGCAGATGAAGCCGGCGGCGGTGCAGTTGAGCCGGCCCAGAAGCGTGGTGTCGTCCGGGGCCATGCGTCCGGCCTTCACCTCCCGTTCGACGGCGCTCTCCTGATCCGGGGTGAGAGGAACGGCACGCTTGATGGCGGGGAGGATTTCGTGCACGTACTCCCTGATGATCATATCGGTGAGGGTGCCAGCCGCCTCTCCGGAGTTCTGGGAGATGAGGACCCCGATGCGCTCGCGCGGGATACCCGACTCCAGGATGCCGGAAGCCAGGATGGCTTTTTGCGCCAGCCACAGGGTGGTCCTGGTGGCCGTGGTCATGGTCCGGAAATCCTGGGGGGAAATCCCCAGTTCATTGCGTGAGACCGGAAAGTCCACGAAGGCGCCTACCCGGCAGTAGGTCTTGTCCGTTACGCGCGGCCGCGGATCGTAAAAGTGGTCGTGATCCCATCGGGAAGGAGGAACCAGGGTAACGCCGCTCTTCATGGCCAAGCTTGCCGCCCAGACCTCTTCCGGACTCTTCCCGAGGGCATTGAAGACGCTCATCCCGGTGATGGCCACCCGGTCGCGGTCATCTCCCGGGCGGGCGACGCCCTCCGGTCTCCGGCCAACCCCGGGGGTTGGGCTTTCCACGGGCAGCGGCACGTCGGGGGAAGGTGCCGCGGTTTTTTCGGTCGACGTCGCAAAGGGCTGACGGAGCACGAGCGGGCCCTCGGCCAACTCGCGGTGAAAGGACGTAATCTTCTGGACTTTACGGATCAGTCCGGCGCAGGACCCGCCCATGAATTGCCCACGTTCCAGACACGCCTGCTCATCCAGCGGCTGCCCGCTTCGGCGGTCCACGCCCCGGGACGCGGCGAAGAGACTGCCAGCGGTCATCTCCTCCATTTTCTTGCGGAAAGACTGCTCGTCCTGGTGGCCCGCGGCAAACTCCCTTTCCAGAGCCAGGACGGCGGCCATTCTCGGGGTCCGCAAGGAGCGTATGCGCAGTCCGGTGCTTTGGCCCGAAACGACCGTTCCCCCCGGCGGCGATTCCATGATCATCCGCTGATAGAGGGGCGCCAAGGCGCCCGTATCGACGATCTCCCGGGTGGCCAGATAAGCCGTGCCCATCTGGATGGCGTCGGCGCCGAGCAGGGCAGCCATGAAGGCGGTTTCCCGATTGAAGATGCCCCCGGCCAGGATCACCCGACAGTCCTGGAACAGGGAAGGCTGGCGACGTTTGAGATCCAGCACCATTTGCGCCAGGGTGAGCGTGCTGTGTTGCCCCATGTGGCCGCCGGCCTCGTAGCCCTCGCAAACCACGTAGCGGACGCCCGCTTCCAGGGCGAGCTTCAACAGGGCCTCATCCGGGGCGATATACACGACCCCAATGCCGCATTGCAGCAATTCTCGTATGGGGGAGAGATCTCCTCCGGCGATCCAGACAAAACGGGGCCGGTGTCGCTTTATCCAGTCCAGATGCGCTTCCCGGAACGGGTTCTCGACCAGGGAGACGACATTCACCGCATACGGGCGTCCGCCCATGATCTCCGGCAAGCGTTCCAGCCTGCTGTCGCAGGCCTGGGCATCCATCATGCCGAGGGCGATGGTCGGCAGTCCGCCGGCATCGGCAATTTCGGAGGCAAACTCCGGGACATCGGTGATCGAGGACATGGCGCCCTGGATAAAGGGGTACTGGATGCCCATCTCCCGGGCTACGGGGCTGTCCAGGAAGCAATCCTTCTTCGCCTCGGCTGCGCCGCACAAGTTCCGCATCTCCGCCATGAAGGCTTTCACGGCCTTCTCGGTTCCGGCCCCAAAACGCTCGGCAAACGACCCGGCGAAGGCCGCCTCCACGCCCAGAAGGACGACCTCGCTCTGGGTGAAACGGCTGTCCAGGGGATGGAGGGCGCTCGCCTGCACCTGGCCGACGAAGGCACGACGGCTTTCGTCCGTGATCTCGGCGGCGCACAGCGCATCCTCGACCGCCTGAATCTTTTTGAAGGCCAGCGAGTTCCCCTTGTTGAAAAGACGACACGGAACCTGCACGTTCAGGCCCACCAGAGCGGTGGAATCCATGCGGAGTCTGGCGAGTTGCTGGCGCTGGCGATCGTTCATGACCACCAGATCGGTCAGCCAATGGACGCTCTCGAAGACGATGCCGGCGGCTCCGGTGGACAGGAAGGCCGCGGCCGCCTCGGGGGTGGAGATGCCGCCCCAGAGGAGGACGTCCGGAAACTTCGCAGAGGCGCGCAACATTTCCCTGGCCGCCGAATAGAGGAACAAGGTCGTCTCGCCGCTCACGAATCCGGCGGCCTCGCAGCCCTTGAGGACGATGCTCCCGATGCCCGAACCCTCCTTGACCATGGAGGCCAGGAGAGGCATGTCCCCGACAATGGGAAAGCAGCGGTACTCTTCCGACAAGGTTCGCAGTCGCTGCAGAAAGACCGAAGGATCCCCCGGGAAGAAGGAGGACGGGCATTCTACCCAGAGATTCCGGGCGCCTGTTTCCTTCAGGAGCCGGCCGACGGATGGATTCATCAGGGCGGAGGCGGAAATCTTGATATCGCTGACATGGCCGACAGGGTCAGCCTTTTGCAAGAACGAATGCAATGCTTCCGCCCCCATCGTGGAAAAATCAAAGATGGCCCGGCTGCCCGTGCGTCGTGCCATTTCGGACACAGGCGGGCTGATCTCTCCAGGTCTCCAGACAAACGCAATGATGGGAAGTCGCTCCTCAGCCAACATGGTCAGGCCTCCCCTGCAATGCCGGATGTTCACGTGACGCGGAATGACAAAGAGACTTTCTGAATATGCGATATCTCTTGTACGGTCTTGCGCCCGCTTCCACAGCCAGGGTGTTGACGGCCTCATTGTCCTCCAGGGTCCAGCCCAGCTCCAGAGAACGGTATTTGTCCTTTTGCCGCACAACCTCAAAGATGTGGTGGAAGGCCAACATGGGGATTCCCAATTGCCGGTACTTGTCCTTGATCCCGAACATCAAACACCGCAATCCGGTGGTCTCCCGGCGATTGAGGAGCACCTTCAGCAAACCAAACAGGCCGATCCTCCCGTTGAGACGCCTGAGCAATGGGTTGATGTCGGGAAAGATTACGCAGACCGCCGCGGGTTCGTCCTCGTAATAGATGAAGAAAGCCAGGTCGGCATCCGCGAAGGTCATCACGCTCCTCTGAATGTCCCGCATCTCCCCATCGCTCAGGGGGACGAAACCCCAGTTGGCGGACCAGGAGTCATTGTAGATCTCCTTGATCCGGGCAAACTCGGCGTCCTCCTCCTTGGGACGAAAGGGCCGGATGTGGATGCCTTTTTTCCGGGCTATCCGTCCAGCCAGACTGTCCATCCACTCGGGAAGCCGGTAATTGCCATCGATCAGGAAGGCGAACAGGTCTTTCTCCTTGGCGAAACCGCACGATTCGACCAATCGGGAGTAGTACGGCGGGTTGTACGCCATCATCAACGCCGGCGGATAATCGAAGCCCTCGACGAGCATCCCGACTTCGTAATTGGTGGACGGGCTGAGCGGCCCCCTGACGAAGGCCATGCCCTTCCGGCGAGCCCACGTCTCCACGGCGGAAAAAAGGGCCGCGGCTGCCGCCGGATCGTCAGCGCATTCGAAGAATCCCCAAATGCCCATCTGTTCGCCGTGGAACTCATTATAGCGACGATCGATGATGCCCGCGATCCTGCCCACCGTTTGCGAACCGCGCCGGGCCAGAAAGAGCCGGCGCTCGGCAGACGACCAGAAAGGGTGCCGGCGGGGATCCAGCAGCCGGCGAACCTCCTTCTTGAGGGGAGGAACCCATCTGGGGTACCCGGCATAGAGATCCCACGGGAGATCGATGAAGTCCTTTAGTTCCGGACCTCCTTCCACGACAACGATCTCGATGCCGGCCAGGAGCGTTCCGTTGGAGACGGGATTTTCCATAGGACTATCATTTTACGATAATACGATAACGGGAGAGCAACTCTCCTTGATTATCTATTGCCCGCGTAGTACTTCAAGCCCGATTCGGGCGATGAAAACCGACCTGAAGCTGCCCCCTGTCTGCGTGGGAGACTCCGGAAGATTCCCTTCAATGCGAAGTCAGCGAAAAGGGATGGTCATAGGCCTTAGGAACTTGAAACTGCTGGATATCATTGCGAGATTGGCAAGTGATCGGTTCATGATATACTATTTGCCGGATCGGTAATTAGCAGAAAAGCACACCTGCGCTTGGGGAGTGTAGATGCCGCCAAAAACGAAATCCCACCTTATAGCGGAGAATGCCACCTTACGGTCGCGCCTGGCCGAACTGGAGGACAAGCTGGCCAACCGGCCCTCCGCCAGGGGGGGGGGCCGGCTGGTGACATCGCCGAACGCAAGCGGATCGAGGACGCGCTGAAGGCATCCGAAGTTCGCTACCGGCGGCTCTTCGAAACGGCAAAAGACGGCATCCTCATCCTGGATGGGGACACGGGGCGGATCACCAACGCCAACCCCTACCTCCAGGATATGCTGGGGTATTCGCAGGCCGAGTTACGGGGCAAGAGGCTCTGGGAGATCGGTCCGTTCCGGGATATCGCCGCCAGCCAGAACGCTTTTCGGAAATTACAAACCAAGGAGTTTATCCGTTACGACAATCTGCCGCTGCAAACCAAAGACCGCCGGCCCCGGCATGTGGAGTTTATCAGCAATGTCTACAAGGTGAACGGCACCAAAGTGATCCAGTGCAACATTCGCGACATCACCGAACGCCATCAGGCGGAGGAGGCCTTGGCGAAGGCCAGCAAGGACCTGGAACAACGCGTGGAAGAGCGGACGGCCGAGCTGGTGGCGGCGAACCGGCTCATGAAGAAGATGCTCGACGAAGGGAAGCGGAAAGAGGAACGGATCCGGGAATCCCGTGAACTGTTGCGCAACCTCCTGGGGCGCCTGCAAGCCCTGGTCGAGGAAGAAAAGATGCGCATCTCGCGCGAAATCCACGACCAGCTGGGACAGTCGTTGACGGCCTTGAAATTTGACCTCTCTTCGTTAAGAAGAAGTCTGGTCTCCCGCGGACTTGCCAAGCAGTCCCTGGAAGTTCACGACATCGGACGAACGGTAACCCGCATCATCCGGACGGTGCGAAAGATTTCGACAGAGCTTCGGCCCGGGATCCTGGATGAACTCGGCGTGATCGCCGCCATCGAGTGGATGGCGAAGGATTTCCAGAAACGGACCGGGATCGGCTGCAACGTAACGATACGGACAGTGGACACGATTTCCGACACCATCCGCGCGACGGCGATCTTCCGCATCGTCCAGGAGGGCCTGACCAACGTCATGCGCCATGCCGCGGCGTCTCAGGTGAACGTGAGCCTGGAGAAGAAGGGCGACACTCTGATCATCGAGGTGAGAGACAACGGAATCGGGATTCGGGAGGGACGGATTTTCGGCACCAGGTCCCTGGGCCTCCTCGGGATCCGGGAACGCGTCCTGCTGCTGGGAGGGGAAACCGTCATCCGGGGCAAACCGGGGGAGGGAACCCTGCTGCGAGTGACTCTCCCCATGGGAAACGGGCCGGACTCGAATGCGTAGAATCCTGGTCGCGGATGATCACGAAGTCGTACGAAAAGGATTGATGAAGGTTCTGGTAGAGGCCTTCCAGCCCATCGAGGTCGATGAAGCGGAAAACGGGCAGGAGGCGGTGAGCAAGGTCTTGAAGAAAAAATACGACCTGGTCGTGCTGGACATCAAGATGCCCGGAAAGAACGGATTGGACGCATTGAAGGAGATCAAACAGCACCAGCCGAAGCTGCCCGTCGTGATCCTCAGCATGCACCCGGAGGACCAGCTTGCGATACGGGCCATTCGCGCAGGCGCTGCCGGATACCTCACGAAGGAGAGTGCGAGTGACGAACTGGTTCTTGCGATACGGAAAGCGCTGAAGGGCGAGAAATACATCAGCGGCCCGCTCGCCCAGATCCTGGCGGAGGGATTGGATAGCGACTCGGAAAAGCCCCCCCACGAGATTCTGTCGGATCGCGAATACCAGGTGATGGTCATGATCGCCTCCGGCAAACCCGTCGGTGCGATCGCCAAGGAGCTGTGCCTGAGCGTGAAGACGATCAGCAGCTATCGGGCAAACATCCTGCTGAAGATGGGGATGAAGAACAACGCGGAAATCACCCATTACGCCTTCCAGCACAAAATAGTGGATTGATCCGCACCCTCCGCCGCCTCTTCCTGTCCTAGGACAAACACCGATTCGTAATTAGGACAAACAGCGAGTCAAAATTCGGACATTTTCCGATATCGTCCCGCATGCTTTCCAGTAGATGCTATAGATCAGATGATTTCCCCGCCCCGACGGGTTGGATGTTGCCGACCCAATCCTTGGCCGGAGCAAAAAGGAGGGGGAATGACCAACCGATCTCCGCATTCCGTCCTTCCCCAGGCGCCTGTCGATCTGATTGCGGTCGCCACCGCTGATTGCCGGGTGATTCTGGCATGGACCGAATGCGGGGCCGGCGGACTCGGGTTCCGCATCGCGCGCGCTGACGGGAACAGTTCTGCCTGTCGATTCTCGGAGATCGGCAGCACGGGGCCGCAGATCACGGCGTTCAGCGACGAGTTCGTCAAACCCCGCACGACCTACTCCTACCGGGTTCATGCATGGAACGCCTCCGGCGACTCGCCGACCTCCAATACGGCGGAGGTGACGACGCCGAAGGCCGAGGCGGAACTTTCGACCGATCAGTAATGATACGCGCGGGAATCCCGCGACACCGTTTCCTCTGCACCGGATGCTGTAAGCCATAGGATAAACACCGGTCCGAAATTCAGACAAACAGCGATTCGCGTTTCGGACAGATGCCGATACCCAAGGCCGTCGGAAAGAATCAGCATGAAGTTATCCACAGAGAATGAATGTCGGCGAATCACGACGGGAGGTGAAGAAAAATGCTCTGGACCATAGCGGTCATTCTGGTTGTCCTCTGGCTCCTGGGTTTGGTCAGCTCGTACACGATGGGAGGATTCATTCACGTTCTCCTGGTCATCGCGATCGTGGTGGTACTGATTAATGTCATTCAGGGACGAAGGGCCCTGTAGGGACCTGGAACGCTTCTCCGCAGCAGGGTCATGGTACGGAAGGAGACGAGATGAGCACCATCAAGATCGTGGCCATCGTGCTGATCGTGGCCGGCCTCTTGGGAGTGGTGTACGGCAAGTTCAGTTACACCAAGGAGACCCACGACGCCAGGCTGGGTCCGCTCAAACTGTCGGTAAAGGAAACGGAGACGGTCAACGTCCCTGCCTGGGCCGGCGTGGGGGCGATAGCGGCCGGCGCCGTCCTGCTTCTTGTACGCACGAAGAGTTAACCATAGAGAGGAGAAAGGATCATGGCAAAACGACATCGCATTTTGAGTATCCTGATCTGCATCGGTCTGATCTCGGTATTCCTGGGGTGCGCATCCACGCCAAAAAAAGCGGGAACCGGCGAGTATATCGATGACTCCGTAATCACGACCAAGGTAAAAGCCGCCATTTTCAGCGAACCCTCCCTGAAAGTGTTCCAGATCAATGTCGAGACGTTCAAAGGAGAAGTCCAGTTGAGCGGTTTTGTCGATTCGGCTCAGAGCATCAAAAAAGCCGGAGAGGTTGCCCGCAGCGTCAAGGGTGTCACATCGGTGAAAAACGACCTGATTGTGAAATAGCGGCGGTTCCCGTTTAAATATCGATAAAGGGGAGGGTCCTTCGGGGGGCCATGAACCATCCATGGC
>JBAUKK010000211.1:0-3535 GCA_049577645.1 Candidatus Deferrimicrobiaceae bacterium | reverse complement strand
GGCGTTTTCCGCGCGGGGAAGATCATCGCCCTGGGGACCCCCGCCGAGGAGACGGGGTATGGTAAGGCCCGGATGGTCGAGGAGAAGGTTTTTGCGGGTATCGACGCGGCGATGATGGTCCACGCCTCATCCCGGCGCCACGTGGGCAAGGGGTGCCTGGCTCTCCACAAGATCCGGTTTTCCTTTCTGGGGAAAGCGTCGCACGCGGCGGCCTACCCGGAGCACGGCGTGAACGCGCTCGACGGGGTTCTCCTCCTTTTCCATGGGATCGCGGCGCTGCGGCAGCACCTTCCGGACACCGTCCGGATTCACGGGATCGTTACGGAAGGGGGGAAGGCTCCCAACATCGTCCCGGAGCGCGCCCAGGCGTACTTCTACGTACGGGGAGAGACCGATGCCGAGATGCTCGATGCGGTCCGGAAGGTGAAGCGTTGCGCCCGGGGCGCGGCAAAATCGACGGGATGCCGGCTGCGGATGGAGGAAGGGCCGTATACCCTTTCCGCGATGAAGGTCAACCCCGTGCTCGCCGACTGCTACCGGCGCGCCCTTTCGCGTCTGGGCCTCGAGGAGAGCGGGGCTCCCACCGACCGGAATCGCGGCTCCTCCGATATCGGAAACGTCTCCCAGGTCGTTCCGGCCCTCCAACCGAATGTGCCGATCTCGGGCGGAGAGCGGGTGGAGATCCACACGCGTGCTTTCGAGGAGGCGACCACGAGTCCGGCCGGCGTGGAGGGGATGATGGAGGGGATCCGGGCGCTGGCGCTTTCCGCCTGCGATCTCTTCGCCGATCCCGGCCTCTCCCGGCAGGCGTGGAAGGCATTCCGCTTTTAAGCGAGCACGACGATCGTCGCCCCGTCGCCCCCCTGCTCCCTCGGCGCAGCCATGAACCGCTTGGCGTACGGGGAGGTTTTCAAATGGCGTCGCACCCCCGTTTTGAGCGCTCCGGTTCCGTGACCGTGAATGAGGAAGGCGTGTGAGGCCTGTGCGAGGGAGAGCCGGTCGAGAAAGACCTCCACCTCCGGGAGGGCGTCGTCCACGTACATGCCCCGCAGATCGAGCGTATTCTCGGGGGTCTGGAGGAACACGGCACCCGCGGACTCTCCGGTATGACGTGCGGTGCCGGTAGCCGGCGATCCGGCGGGACGCCGGTCCGATGCGAAGACCCGGACCTGCTCCCTCGGCACCCGCGTTTTCATCCCCCCCACGCGCACCTCTACCCCGTTGTCTTCCGGCCCCGCCGGGGCGCTCACTTCCCCTTCCTTGTACAGGGGAGACAGGAATACCTTCTGTCCCGGGTAGAGGATGGCCCCCGGTTGCACGGGTGCGGTCCTGCTCATCATCGTCCGCACCGCGGGATCCTCCTCCGCCGTCCTCGCCTTTTCCTTCCACTCGCGCAGCACCGAGGACGCTTTCCGGACCGTCTCGATCTTCCTTTCCTTGCGCAGATCCTCCGTGGCCGCCCGCAGCTCGACTTCCGCCTTCCGGATCTCCTCGCGGATTCTCTGGCGCCCCTTCTCCAGCGTCTTTGACTCCTCCTCCCGCGCGCGGTCCCGCAGGGAACGAAGGAGTCCCCTTTCCTCTTCCGCCTCGCCGCGCTTCACGGCAAGTCCCGCGGCCTCGGCGGCAAGCTTTTCCCTCTCCCGTTCCAGACGCGCGAGGACCTCGTCGAGCTTCTGTTCCTCTCCCGTGAGGTACCGTTTCGCCCGGGAGAGAACATCCTCGGGGAACCCCAGCGACCGGGCGATTTCCATCGCCATGCTCCTTCCCGGGACGCCGAGCCGGAGCCTGTATGTGGGGCGAAGCGCCTCCGGGTCGAACTCCATCGAGCCGTTCTCGAAGCGCCGGTCCGCGAAGGCGATACCCTTCAGCTCCTCGAAGTGGGTTGTGGCCAGGACGCGTACCTCACGGTCCGCGAGCACCTCCAGAAATCCCCGGGCGATGGCCGCCCCTTCCCTCGGGTCGGTCCCCGATACGACCTCGTCCAGCAGGACCAGGGACCCCCGGTCCGCCCCCGCGAGGATCTCGTTCAGCCGCCGCACGTGGGCGGAGTAGGTGGAGAGGTCCTGCTCGACGCTTTGTTCGTCCCCCACGGCGGCGAATACCTGCGGGAAGGTCGAAACCGTCGAGTCGCCGGAGGCGGGGACCGACAGTCCCGCCATCGCCATGATCGTCAAAAGCCCCATCGTCTTGAGCGCGACGGTCTTCCCCCCGGCGTTGGGCCCCGTGAGGATCAGGCAGCGGTAGGGGCGGCCGAGCTTGAGATCGTTGGGGACGATTTCCTTGCGGGCCAGGACCATCAGGGGATGACGCGCGGAGAGGAGGCTCACCTCGCCGGATGCGTTCACGGTGGGTTCCGCGGCGGAAAGTTCCTCCGCGAGGAGGCACCGTGCCTGGAGAAAGTCCATGTACGACAGTATCGTGCGGCATTGCCGGAGCTCTTCGGAGCGGCGGCCGACCTTGCCGCTCAGCTCGGCCAGGATCCGGGCGATCTCCCGCTCCACCTCGATCTCGGCCATCTTGACTTCGTTGTTCAGATAGACGAGCTCCTCCGGCTCGAAGAAGACGGTCTGGCCGCTCTGCGACGTGTCGTGCACGATGCCGGGGAAAAGTCCCTTGGCGGCGACCTTGAAGGGGATCACGAGCCGCCCCGAGCGAAGGGTGGCATACGCCTCCTGGATGTGGCGGCCAAACCGGGGCGAACCGATGATCTCCTCGGCCGTCTTCTGGAGGCGGTTTCTCAACTGCTGCAGCTGGCGGCGCAAGGCCCCCAGGGACGGGGACGCGCGGTCGAGGACATTCCCGGAAATGTCGATTTTCAAATCGATCTCGTCGGCCAGGTCGCGCAAGGGAGGAATCCCCTTGGCATGGTGCGCAAGGCGCGGGTACTTTCCACGGCGGTCCTCGAAGAACCTGCGGATGCGCTCCCCGGTCTTGGCTGTCTGCCCGACAAGGAGCAGTTCGGCGGGCGAGAGCGGCGCCCCCTTTTCCGCCTGCTCCACCGGGGGGAGGATCTCCTTGAGCCCCTCAAGGGGCAGCGGTCCCTCGTCGATCAGCATCCGGCGGCCGTCCCGGTTCTCTTCGAGGGAGATCCGGATGGCGTCGAGGTCCGTCCCGGGCAAAAGGCCGGCGCACCGTTCTCTTCCCGGGTCGGAGGAGGCGTGCTGACAGAGCCGGGCCACGACTTTTCTCCACTCGAGGGCTTCGAGCGTTATGTCCCATGGTGTTGCGGGCAATATCGGGGTTCCCCCGGTAAACCGGCTGTTTGCCATCCATTATATCGGGAACGAGATCCCCGTTCCCGCGGTTTTCCCCGCTTCCCGCTGTTGTTTGTCCCGGGGTTCGTCATATGATGAAACGGTTGCACAATTCCGTGGGGGGAAGGATGCGCAGGATCCTGCCCAGGCCGCTTCGCAAAGGGGATGTGATCGCGATCGTCGCCCCCGGGGGCCCCGTGGACCGGGGAAGGCTCAACCGGGGGCTTGCCCGCCTCTCGGCCGCGGGGTTTGTTCCCGAGACCGCGGAGGGGCTGCTTCAC
>JBAUKK010000210.1:0-12102 GCA_049577645.1 Candidatus Deferrimicrobiaceae bacterium | reverse complement strand
AATCGGACCCTTGTCCCTTCGGGACAAGCCGGTACCCTCGGGCAATTGCTGGGCAGTCCGTTCAGTTTGTCTGAATAGGGAAATGATACCAGGGATGCAATCTGGCGTCAATCGTTTTCCCTACCTTCGAGGATGCGAACCATGCGGTGCCGGTCGCGGCGGCACTCGAATGCCAAGGTATTTGTGAGACGGTGCACTAGACCGATATTGACATCACCGCGTAATTAGGCCTATGCTCTGTCCGTATACAGAATACAACCCAAGCGATTCGAAACGAAAAATCACAGGAAAAGGGATGGAGCCATGCAGATTCTCTCCAATACCGTAGGCAGAAAAGTTCTGATGGCGGTGAGCGGGCTTTTCATGCTCTTCTTCGTCATCGTCCATCTGCTGGGAAACTCCACCATCTTCTTCGGCCCGAACGCGCTCAACACCTATGCCGAGAAACTGAACAGCCTGGGGCCGCTGGTCTGGGCGTTCCGGGCCTTCCTGCTTGCCATGCTCGCGGTCCACGTCGTCTTCGGCGTGCTGCTGACGCTTGATAACTGGACGGCGAATCCCGAAAAATACGCCGTCAGCGGGAAGATGAAGGCCAACTTCTCCGGCGAGACGATGATCTGGACGGGGGCGCTCCTGTTCGCCTTCCTCGTCTATCACCTCCTGCAGTTCACCGTCCGCGTAACGCCCGACATCATTCCCGAAGCGGTCGCCAAGCGGCCGGGAGACGTCTACTCCATGGTGGTCGCCAGCTTCCGCCACACGGCGATCGCCCTGCTCTACGTGGGGGCCATGGTGGTCCTGTTTCTCCATCTGAATCACGGCATCCAGTGCTTCTTCCAGTCCCTCGGGTGGAACAACGACCGGACCCTGCCCCGGTTCGTCACGCTCGGCACGGTGCTCTCGGCGCTCTTTCTTCTGGGGTACAGCGCCATTCCCGTCCTCATACTCGTCGGTTTCTTAACCAAATAGGGGGCCAAAGTGATACTCGACGGAAAATGTCCGACAGGACCGATCGAAAAAACGTGGGACAATCACCGCTTCGACATGAAGCTGGTGAACCCCGCGAACAAGCGAAAGTACAAGATCCTTGTGGTCGGGACCGGACTGGCCGGCGCCTCCGCCGCCGCGTCGCTCGGCGAGATGGGATACAACGTGGAGGCCTTCTGCTACCAGGACAGCCCCCGCCGCGCCCACAGCATCGCGGCGCAGGGCGGGATCAACGCGGCCAAGAACTACCCCAACGACAGCGACAGCATCTACCGCCTCTTCTACGACACCGTCAAAGGCGGCGACTTCCGGTCGCGCGAGGCGGACGTATGGCGGCTCGCCCAGGTGAGCAACAACATCATCGACCAGTGCGTCGCGCAGGGCGTGCCCTTCGCCCGGGACTACGCCGGCTACCTGGACAACCGCTCCTTCGGCGGCGCGCAGGTGTCCCGGACCTTCTTCGCGCGGGGGCAGACCGGGCAACAGCTTCTCCTGGGCGCCTATTCGGCCCTTTCGCGCCAGGTCAAGGCGGGAACGGTTACGATGTTCCCCCGCACCGAGATGCTCGATCTCGTGGTGGTGGACGGGGAGGCGAAGGGGATCACGGTCCGCGATCTTATCACCGGCGAAACCCGCTGCCACGTGGGCGATGCTGTCCTCTTGTGCACGGGGGGCTTCGTGAACGTCTTCTACCTCTCCACGAATGCCATGGGGTGCAGCGTCACCGCCATATGGAAGGCCTACAAGAAGGGAGCGTTTTTCGCCAATCCGTGCTACACGCAGATCCACCCCACCTGCATTCCGCAGGCGGGCGACTACCAGTCGAAGCTGACGCTCATGTCCGAGTCCCTCCGGAACGACGGCCGGATCTGGGTACCCAAGAAAAAGGGTGACAAACGACCACCCGATGAGATTGCCGAGGAGGACCGTGACTACTTCCTCGAACGGAAGTATCCGAGCTTCGGGAACCTGGCTCCACGCGACATCGCCTCCCGGGCTGCGAAGGAACAGTGCGACGACGGCCGAGGAGTCGGTCCGGGCGGACGCGGAGTCTACCTCGACTTCCGGGACTCCATCGCGCGTCTCGGGGAGGAGACGATCCGGGAGCGGTACGGAAACCTCTTCGAGATGTACGAGCGGATCACCGACGAGAACGGATACAAGGTGCCGATGCGCATCTACCCGGCACCCCACTACGTCATGGGCGGCCTGTGGGTCGACTACAACCTGATGAGCAACATCCCGGGCCTCTTCGTACTGGGCGAGGCCAATTTCTCCGTCCACGGGGCGAACCGCCTCGGCGCAAGCGCCCTCATGCAGGGACTGGCAGACGGCTACTTCATCATTCCGTACACCGTGGCCCATTACCTCGCGCAAACCACGCCCGGGAAGGTTGCGGCGGACCATGCCGAGTGCAAAAAGTCGATCGAGGACGTGGCGGACTCCACCAGGAAGCTCCTGTCCATCAATGGACGCCGGACGGTAACGGAGCTGATGCGCGAACTCGGAACCCTCATGTGGAACAACGTCGGGATGGCCCGCAGCAAGGAGGGACTTACCGAGACCATCATGAAGATCCCCGCAATCCGGGAGGAGTTCTGGCAGAACCTCCGGGTGACGGGCAACGGTGCGGAGATCAACCAGCAGCTGGAGAACGCAGGCCGCACGGCGGACTTTCTCGAGTTCGCCGAGCTGCTCTGCCGCGACGCCCTTCACCGCAACGAGTCGTGCGGCGGCCACTTCCGCACGGAGTACCAGTACGAGGACGGAGAGGCGATGCGCGATGACAAAAACTTCTGCTATTCGGCCGCATGGGAGTTCAAGGGGATCGACAGCGAACCCGAACTCCACAAGGAGCCGCTGGAATTCAAGGAAGTACACCTCGCGGTAAGGAGCTACAAATAATGGGCGGACAGAACGAACATGGAACGATGAACCTCAAGCTGATCGTCTGGCGCCAAAGCGGGCCGGGCGAACCCGGGCGGTTCGAGACGCTCACCGCCAGAAACATCACCGAACACCACTCCTTTCTCGAGATGCTCGACGTCGTGAACGAGGACCTCATCCGGGAGGGGAAGGAGCCGATCGTCTTCGACCACGACTGCCGGGAAGGAATCTGCGGGGTCTGCTCGCAGGTCATCAACGGCATGGCTCATGGCGGGCAGGAGCGGACCACCGTCTGTCAGCTCCACATGCGAAAGTTCAAGGACGGGGACACCATCTACATCGAGCCATGGCGGGCCCGTGCGTTCCCCATCCTCAGGGACCTGATGGTGGACCGAAGCGCCCTCGACACGATCATCCAGGCGGGAGGGTACATCTCCACCCACACCGGCGGCGCTCCCGACGGCAACGCGATCCCCATCCCCAAGCCCGACGCCGAATACTCGATGGACGCCGCCGAATGCATCGGTTGCGGCGCCTGCGTGGCGGCCTGCCCGAACGGCGCGGCGATGCTCTTCACGGGCGCCAAGATCTCGCAACTGGCCGCCCTTCCCCAGGGGAAGGTGGAGGCCAAGGAAAGGGCGCTGGCGATGATCAAGGCGATGCAAGAGTGCGGCTTCGGCAACTGCACGAACCACTACGAGTGCCAGGCCGCCTGCCCGAAAGATATCGACGTAAAGTTCATCGCCCGGCTCAACCGGGAATACCTGAAGACCCTGAGCGGCTAGGCATTCCCGTTTCCGGAAGACGGCCGAAGGGGAGAGGCGCGCGCCCCTCCCCTCTTTCGTTTCCTATCGTTTTCTATCGATTTCCTTCGGTTCCCTTGTTACCCCCGCCTGTGGTCGTCGATGAGCGGGAAGGTGTTGCCGTAGACGATCTGCCGCACCTGGTCAAGAAATGCGAGGGGGAAGCCCAGATCGACGCGGCTTGCCTCGTCCAGCCGCCCGAGCTGCTCCGCGGAAAGGGCGACATCGAGGGCCCCGAGGTTGTCCTTTATCTGGGCGATCTTCGTAGCCCCCAGAATGGGGATGAACACCCCCTGCGGGCGATGCCGGACCCAGGCGATGGCGACCTGCGACGGCGAACTTCCGATCTCCTTCGCAACCCGCTCGACTTCTTCCGCGATGCGTAAATTCCGTTCCGTAACGTAGATATTCCCCCATTCCTCCTGGGAGCCGTACCGGGCGTCCCCGGGACGCGGCTTTCCCGCCTTGTACTTCCCGGTCAGCACCCCTCCTCCGAGCGTCCCCCACGGAGTAACCGCGAGGTCCAGGGCCCGGGCCATCGGAAGGAGCTCCCGCTCGGGCGTCCGCTCGATGAGGCTGTAGGGGATCTGCAGCCCGGCGAAGGCGCTCCACCCCATGAGGTCAGCGAGGGTATTCGCCCGGGATACAACCCAGGAGGGAGCATCGGAAATCCCCACGTAGAGGATTTTCCCCGCACGGACCAGGTCGTCGAGCGCCCGCATCGTCTCCTCCACGGGAGTCATGGGGTCCCAGGCGTGGACCCAGTAGAGGTCGACATAGTCCGTTTTGAGACGCGTGAGGCTTTCCTCGAGGGACCGGGCCATGTTCTTCCGATGGTTTCCGCCGGCGTTCGGGTCGTCGGGCCGCATGTTCAGGGTGTACTTCGTGGCGATGACGAACCGTCCTCTCTCCGAGGCGACGAATTCGCCTACGAACCGTTCGCTCGTGCCCGCGGTATAAAAGTTGGCGGTATCGATGAAGTTGCCCCCCGCCTCCGCGTAAACCTCGAAGATCCTGCGGCTCTCCTCCTTCGAGGCCCCCCAGCCCCAATCCTCGCCGAAGGTCATCGCGCCCAGGGACAGTTCCGAAACCCGCAATCCGGTCCGCCCGAGAAGCTTGTAGCGCATATCCGTCCTCCTGTAGGGATACCCTTGTTCTTGCTCGACCTTCGATAGTTGTTCCGTGAAGAACTCACGGCGAAGGAACGACGCTTGCCTTATTTGACGAACGTTCCGTTGCGCAGATCCGACAGCGCCTGGTCGATTTCCTCCTTCGTATTCATCACGAACGGACCGTATCGTGCGATCGGTTCGCCGAGCGGCTTTCCCGAGAGAAGCAGGAATCGGACGGGGTGGCGATCCGTTCGGATAAACACGGAGTCCCCGTCCCCGAAAACCACCAGGTTCGGTGAGGAAACCTCGACCCCTCCTCCGTTGACGTCGGCTCCGAAAACCCCCCTCCCCTCGAAAACGTACGCACAGGCCGCGTGCCCCCGGGAAACGGGCTGCCCGAACGACCGGCCGGCGGGGATCGAAACATCCAGGTAACCGGGATCGGCGTGGATATCCGTAACCGCTCCCCGGACTCCGTCCACTTCTCCCGCGATCACCCGGATGCGGACTCCCCCCTCGCGGTCGATCCGGGGAATGCGGGGCGAGGGCAACTCCTGGTACCGGGGCCTTGTCATCTTGCGCTTTGCCGGAAGATTGACCCACAACTGGAACCCGTACATCTTCCCGTTCCTGGGCCGGGGCATTTCCTCATGGAGGATCCCGCTGCCCGAGTTCATCCACTGGACGTCCCCCGCCCCTACCGTGCCGGAATTCCCCAAGCTGTCCTTGTGGTCCACGACCCCTTCCAACATATAGGTCACCGTCTCGATCCCCCGGTGGGGATGCATGGGGAAACCCGGCAAATAGTCGCCGGGGTCGTCTGATCCGAAGTGATCGAAGAGAAGGAACGGGTCGAGGTAGTCGAGCCTCCGGGTTGCAATGCTCCGGCGAAGCCGGACCCCTGCCCCTTCCCTTACGAACTGCGGCTCGATGACCTCCTTGACCGCTCTGGCATTCATGACCGATGTTCCCCGCTCGCTACTTCTCCATCGTAAATTCCTGCATGTCGAACCAGAAGCCGCTCTGGCCGATGGAGTCGATCTCGGCCTTGAGGATCTTCATGTGCAGTTCCTCTTCCTTGGCCAGGGCGAGAAACATCTCTTTCGCCTCGGGGGACTCCGTCCTGGCGGACAGATCGAGGTAATACCGGTTCGCTATGATCTCCCGGTCGACGGCGAGATTGAGGATTCTGATTTCGTCCACCTTCTCCAGGTCCTCATCGCTGATCTCCTTGTCCGGATAGGCGCTCGAGGAGAACACGGCGGCCACCGCGTCGACCTCGTCCGCCTTGGGGTACAGCCACGGCTGGTCCTTGAGGACGTTCATCAGGTGCTTTTCGAGCTTGGTCAGGTGCCCCACCTCGTCGTCGGCCAGGTTGATGAGCACATTCTTCGCCTTGGGATCCTTGACCGCCTTCGCGAACTTGATGTAGGCCCGGATGGCATCCTTCTCGCGGAAGATCCCCCGGTGGATGATCGCAACCGCCTCGGACGTTTTCATGCCCTACCCCCTTCGATTGATTTCGTTGGCGAATTTCCGTGGAAAAGGAACTACCGCTTATCATATCCGGGAACTTGCCCGTTGGCCATACATCCGGCAAAGAATGCGGCTCCGGAGAGATCCTATTATCGCAAACGACTTTGATGCGGTACTTCCGGCATGGATCCGTGGGCACCCTACCGAAAAACCTTTGCGGGGGATTTGCTCCGGTCAGATATCCAGGAAGAGCCAGGGGGACTTCGTCTTCCTGACGATCTCGTAGCGTGTGATCTCCCCCTCGTGCTGGAAAGTCAGGGCGATCTCGTCAAGCCCTTTCAGAAGGCACTCCTTGGGGAAAGACCCGATGTCGAACCCGTACTCCGTGCCGTCCGGGCCGGTCACCGTCTGTGCGGGGAGGTCTACCGAAATCACGCCTCCCGGGGAATCCTCGAGGCGGCCGATCAGGCCGCGGACCTCGCCCGCCGCGAGCCTTACCGGCAAGAGTCCGTTCTTGAGTCCGTTGTTGTAGAAAATATCCCCGAACGAGGGAGCGATGACGACGCGGATCCCGAAGTCCATCAGGGACCAGACGGCATGCTCCCGCGAAGAACCGCAGCCGAAGTTCTCTCCCGTCACCAGGATCTTCCCGCCCCGGTACGGCGCCATGTTGAGCGCGAAGCCCGGCACCTCCCCGCCCGCCTCGTCATATCTCCATGCGTAAAACAGGTTGTCGCCAAGCCCCGTGCGCTTGACGGTCTTAAGGAACCGGGCGGGAATGATGGCGTCGGTGTCCACGTTGCTCCGGTTCAGCGGGATCGCAACCGCGTTCAGGGAGACAAATTTCTCGATCATTCCTAGAGCACCTCACGCACATCGCTGATCTTCCCGGCGACCGCCGCCGCGACTGCCATCATCGGGCTCATGAGATGGGTCCGGCCCCCCGGTCCCTGCCGGCCCTCGTAGTTCCTGTTCGAGGTGGAGGCGCACCGCTCGCCGGGATTCAGGCGGTCCGGGTTCATCCCGAGGCACATGGAGCAGCCGGGGAGCCTCCACTGGAACCCCGCCTCGAGGAAGATCCGGTCGAGCCCCTCCGCTTCCGCCTGCTGTTTGACCAGACCGGAACCCGGAACGACCATGGCCGTCACGCCGTCCGCCACTTTCCGGCCGGCCGCCACCTTCGCCGCGAGCCGCAGGTCTTCGATCCGGGCGTTCGTGCAGGACCCGATGAACACCTTGTCGACCGGAATGTCGGTTAACCGCATCCCCGGTCGAAGGTCCATGTACCGCATCGCCCGCTCCATCCTCTCCCGGACCCGGGGATCCGGCTGTTCGGCCGGGTCCGGAACGACGCCGGTCACGGGGAGAGCGTCCTCCGGGCTCGTTCCCCATGTTACCTGCGGGTCGATGTGCGAGGCGTCGATCGACACTTCCCGGTCGAAGGAGGTCCCGGGGTCGGAGACCAGGGTCTTCCAGTCGGCGACCGCAGACTCCCAGTGGGACGCCCCCGGTGCGGCGGGCCGTCCCGAAAGATACGAGAAGGTCGTTTCGTCGGGCGCCACCATCCCGAAGCGGCCCCCTGCCTCGATGGTCATGTTGCAGACCGTCAACCGTTCTTCCATCGACATCCGTCGGATCGCCTCCCCTGTGTACTCGATCGCGTAGCCCGATCCCCCTCCGGATCCGATCTTCGCGATGATCGCCAGGATCGCGTCTTTCGCGGAGACGCCTGACCCAAGACTTCCCGTGAGGGTGATCCGCATCTCGCGTGGCCTTGTCTGCCAGAGCGTCTGGGTGGCAAGGGCGTGCTCCACCTCCGAAGTCCCGATCCCGAAAGCGACCGCCCCGAAGGCCCCGAGGGTGGAGGTGTGGGAATCGCCGCACACGGCCGTGACGCCGGGCAGGATCAGGCCGTTTTCCGGGCCGGTGACATGGACGATTCCCTGGCGGATATCGTCCATGTCGAACAGGGTGATGCCCGCTTCCCTTGCGTTTTCCCGAAGCGTCTCGATCTGTATCCGGCTGTCCGGATCCTCGATCTGCGTAAGCCGGTCCGCCGAGGTGGGCACGTTGTGGTCCGGTACCGCAAGCAGGGAAAAGGGTCGCCGCACCTTCCGGCCCGCCTGCCGCAGCCCCTCGAAGGCCTGGGGGCTCGTTACCTCATGCACCAGATGCCGGTCGACGTAGAGCAGGCACAATCCGTCCTGCCGCTCCGTAACGACGTGCCGGTCCCAGATTTTGCGAATGATGGACGCCATGAACCGTTCGATGCATTATTACGGAAGCGCGATTCTTCCCGGGCGATATTTCCCGAGGACCGGGGGAAAACATAACTATGTGTAAACGGAAAGAATCTCCTCCCCGGCTGCGCGCATCTATTTCCCATTCGGAGGGAACCCGTCGGTTCCGCCGGTTTCTTTGGAAAAGGAGCACCCATGATGCAACGGACGCGGAAACACCGCAGCAGCCTTCTCACCGGAACTCCCGGAGGGGCGGATTGGGCCAAGAGGGCGGCGGCGCGCGCCATGCTCCGAGCCGTCAATTTCACGGACGAGGATTTCGCAAAGCCGATCGTCACGGTGGCCTGCCCTTTCACGAACGCCACCCCCTGCAACGACCATATCCGCGATCTTGGCGACATCCTTTTCCGGGAGATCAGCGAATCCGGGGGCAAGCCGTTCCTCTTCGGCACGCCCGTCATCAGCGACGGGGAGACGATGGGGATGGAGGGGATGAAATACTCCCTGATGTCCCGGGACCTCATCGCCGACTGCATCGAGACCATGCACGAGGGGTACGCCGCGGACGGGATTCTCACGCTTTCCGGGTGCGACAAGAGCATCCCGGGCGCGCTCATGCCCATCCTTCGCAATAACAGCATCGGGTTGACCCTGTACGGGGGGACGATCCTTCCCGGAAGCTGGCAGGGGGAGGACCTGACGATCGTGAGCGCCTTCGAGGCGGTCGGAGCCCACGGAGCGGGAAGGATCACGGATGAGCAGTTGCACGAAGTGGAATGCCGCTCCTGCCCCGGCGCCGGTTCGTGCGGCGGGATGTACACGGCCAACACGATGGCCTCGGTGATCGAGGCGATGGGAATGAGCGTCCCGGGGTCCGCCTCGCACGCGGCGGTCGACCGCCGGAACCGGATCTCGCCTTCGAAGCGGAAGGACTGCATCGACTCCGTCCGGGCGCTGGACAAGATGCTGGACCGGGGGATCCGCTCCCGCGACATCGTGACGCGGGAGGCGTTCGAAAACGCCATCGTCGTGATGATGGCGCTGGGCGGCTCGACGAACGGGATCCTCCACATCCTGGCGTTGGCCCACGAGGCGCTGGTGCCTCTTTCGCTGGACGATTTCCAGCGTATCGGGCAGAATGTTCCACTGCTGGGAAACTTCAAGCCCTTCGGGAAATACGTCATGGCGGACCTGGACCGGATCGGCGGCATCCCGATGGTGATGAAGACGCTGCTCGACGCGGGGATGCTCCACGGAGAGTGCCTGACCGTCACGGGAAAGACGGTTGCGGAAAACCTGGCAGGCGCGCCGACGGTCCCAGGCGGCCAGGACATCTGTTTCCCGCCGGAGCGCCCTTATGCGCCGTCCGGACGGCACATCACGATCATCCGCGGGAACCTCGCGCCGGAAGGGGCTGTCCTGAAGCTGAGCGGGAAGGAACTGGATCACCACACGGGACCGGCACGGGTCTTCGAACGCGAAGAGGACGCGCTGGACGCGATCCTCTCCGGCAATATCCGGAAAGACGACGTGATCGTAATCCGGTACGAAGGCCCGAAGGGCGGGCCCGGGATGCGGGAGATGCTCTCCCCTTCCGCCGCCCTCATGGGCGCCGGACTGGGGAAGGACGTCGCGCTGGTCACCGACGGCCGGTTCTCGGGCGGCACGCACGGGATCATGGTCGGACATATCGCACCCGAGGCGCAGGCGGGAGGGCCGATCGCAATCGTCAGGGAAGGCGACCGGATCACCATCAACCCGAAGGACCGTTCGATTTCCCTCGAAGCGGGCGATGCGGAAATCGCGGCGCGTCTTTCCCGGTGGAAGGCCCCGGAGCCGAAATACGGGCGCGGCGTCATGGGAAAATACGCAAAGCTCGTGGGCAGCGCGTCGCATGGCGCGGTGACAAGCTAGGAAGGATAGTCCAAGGAGAGCGAAAATGGCCAGACGGAGGAAAACGATCAAGGGCGCGGAACTGATGTGCCGGTCCCTCGTGGAAGAGGGGGTGACCTACCTGTTCGGGTATACCGGCGGGGCGATCATGCCGGTGTACGACGCGTTCCCGCAGTTCCCCCAGCTGAAGCACGTCATGGTCCGCCATGAACAGGCGGCGGCGTTCGCCGCCCAGGGGATGGCACGGGCTACGGGAAGACCCGGAGTGTGCATCGCCACCTCCGGACCTGGGGCCACGAACCTGATGACCGGGATCGCGGACGCCCACATGGACTCCGTTCCGATCGTCGCCCTCACGGGGCAGGTGGCGACTTCCGTGATCGGCACCGACGCCTTCCAGGAAAGCGACATCATCGGCATGCTCGTCCCGGTCACGAAGCAGACGTACATCCTGGACGATCCGTACGAAATCCCCCGCGTGGTCAAGGAGGCGTTCTACCTCGCCAACACGGGCCGGAAAGGCCCGGTCAACATCGATTTCCCCAAGGACATCGCGAACGCCGTGATCCCGGACGACGGATTCGACACGACGATCCGCTACCCGGTGCCGGAGCCGCCGGGGATCCGGAAGGACCAGCTCGACCGCGTGCAGAAACTGATGGCGGGCGCAAAGCGGCCGATCGTCTTCGTCGGGCACGGCGTCATCCAGTCGGAGGCACAGGGCGAGGTCCGGAGGTTCCTCGAGCGTTCCCGCATGCCGTTTTCCTGCACCCTGCACGGGATCAGCTCCCTCCCCGCCGAACATCCGCAATATCTCGGGATGATGGGGATGCACGGGACCGTGGAGGCAAACCGGGCGATCGAGCACGCCGATCTGATCATCGCGCTGGGGATGCGGTTCGACGACCGCGTGACGGGGAAGCTCGACGAGTACGCGCAGCATGCGGACGTGATCCACGTCGAGCAGGACCCGTCCGAAATCAACAAGAACGTCCGCGCGACGGTTGCCATCTACAGCGATCTCAAGCCCGCCGTCGTGGAGATGACGAAGGTCGTGGAGCCGAAGCCGTACAAGGACTGGTACGCATTCGCGGCGAAGAACCTAAAGGAATGGGAGAAGATCGACCCGGTAACTATCTGTGGCAGGAAGGGAAACATGAAGTCGGTACTGATGGGTAGCGTGCTCAGGAAGCTTTCGGAGCTGACCGGGGGGAAGGATAACGTGGTCGCAGACGTCGGACAGCACCAGATGTTCGCGGCAAGGTATTACCGGTTTGAACGGTTCAACACGTGGTTCAACTCCGGGGGGCTGGGGTCGATGGGGTTTTCGGTCCCGGCGGCTATGGGCGTGAAATTCGCCCGTCCCGGTGAGCGCGTGTGGGTGGTCGTCGGCGACGGCTCCTTCCAGATGAACATCCAGGAGCTGGGCACCATCATGGAGCAGCAAATCGACATCAAGATCCTGCTGCTGAACAACAATTTTCTGGGGATGGTCCGCCAGTGGCAGGACCTGTTCCACGGGAGCCGGTTCGTCGGGACCCCGGTGAAAAACCCCGATTTCATCAAACTCGCCGCGGCATACGGGATCGCCGGGGAGAGGGTCGACGAAGGAAAAGCGCTCGAGCCTGCCCTGCGGCGCGCAATGAGGCACAAGGGGGCCTACCTGATCGAGGTCGTGACGGACATGGACGAGACGATCCTGCC